>NZ_PNDP01000036.1:0-82429 GCF_005886415.1 Pseudoalteromonas sp. S327
TAAGCTGTAAGCTGTAAGCTGTCAAAATTTTAAAGCGAGTAGATTTTTATTTACTCGCTTTTTTATGTGTAGTTACTAAAATTACTGTTTTACTAACACTTCAACTCAGTAGTTATTGGTATCTTTGGTTTTTTAAGGGCGGCTTTGAGCGATATATAGTCATTCAGGTGAGTTATCATTAACTTAATAAGAGTCAGGGACACTTTCCTCTTTTTTACATGTTTATATAAGCTACATAAAGCATAATATTTATAGTTGGCAATAGCTTACGCTATTTGCTATTAATATAAGTACATAAAATAAGGACGTTTTGGCGCTTAAATAGGGAGAGCATCCTTCGATAAAGTTGTTATGACGGTTATTCAACTTTAAGGAAAATTAAATGGGTTTAGAGTCAGCATTTACAACGATTTTTGCAGCTATCGGCAGTTCAGCAGCTTTAGGTATTGTAGCGAAACTGTTCGCAAATACGATCGCTAAAGGCGTGATTAAGAAGTACGAGCTGGTCAACCAAACTAAACTTGAGACGCAAAAGGCTGAATATCAGAAAGAAATTGAAAGTCTCAAATCTCAACTTTCCCAACTTCAAAAAGAACATGAAGTGACATTTACAAGCCTCTATAAAAAGCGGGAAGACTGCATAACTGAGCTATATCGTTTAATGTTGGGTTGTCTGAGTTTAGCTGATAAAAAGCTGGAAGATTTCAGTATCAATTTAGAGACTGATTTTCGTGCATTAAATGATTACTTTGACCATCATCGATTGTATTTTCCAAAAGACATTGCTCTAGAAATAAATAATGTTATGAATCTAGGCTATAAATTAGTCCATGAAAAATCAGAACAAAAATACGAAGAGCAGCTACAAGTATTACGCATAAAGGTCTTTGATCAAATGGAAGATTTGTTCCGAGATATGTTGAAAGCAGAAAACCATAGATAATAGCGTCATAACAACGTGTTTAAGACGGATTCCCAACGCTCGGCATTTTCGGTTTTCTTCAGTCTAAGTATTTACGGCACAATGGTTTAAGTAGGGGGTCTGCATTGCTCACCACTTAACGCGGCGTTAGGCATCATATTTAGGAAGGCTACATTGTTTATATTTACTGTTATTATTTTTATTGGATCTTTAGGCTGGGTATTCTTTGAACCAGGTTGGGAGCCTTCATTATTTTCAATAGCTAGTTTTTCAGCAATGATATCCTTCAAAAACCATGTTAGAAAGTGTATCAAAAATAAAATCAATGCTTTTCGTTCAAAGAAAATTTTTATTGAAAATGGACTCATATCAGACACAGATGAAAAAATATTAGAAATAATTTGACCGTTATGTTTGGGAGAAAATGTTTTATTTAAATGTACTAATCTAGATGCATCAAGATTTAAAAAAGATTCGATGAATCAATCTGATAACGATGACGTAAGGTTTTATAAAAAATCGAAATCTGATAATTTAATCGCTAAATCTAAATTAGTTGAATCTGCAATTGTTATTATATCTGATTTGTATAAAAGCCATTTAATTTGTATTGAAATGTCTGATATTCCGAAAGTGATTAGGAACTTTGTTAAAATCACTTACCCTAACTCCAATGGGAAACCTAGCTTTTCTATTGATGGCGAAACAACTTCCTTTGATATTTATTCAAATTCTATTTCCGATGGAAAAATATTCTCATTTGTTGCAGATTTCCCTGACGATATTATTAAAAAAACTCTTGCCAAATTGAACCTTAAGAATATAAATGAGCTAGCTATTCCTTATAACTATTCAGTTTTACAATTACCAGAAGAAGCATTTAATAAATACGTGTTACCCGCTCAGGTTTATTCTGTACTGAGTGTATATAAAGAATATAAAGAAGATTATAGTTTTTGGGTTTCATGTAATTGGGCTTTTGGCCCACATTAAAATGCCTAACAAGGTTACGACTGTCCGCAATTGGCACTCTCCAGCCACTCGACAGCATAAAATATTGATAATAATTGATAAGGTATTTTACTGTGTCGGATGGCGCTTCGCTTATCCGACCTACGCAGGCACAAAAGAGTTACTAATATTGCATTAGCTTTTTTGGTTGGTAGCCCCTGCAGGAATCGAACCTGCAACTGCCCCTTAGGAGGGGGCCATTATATCCATTTAACTAAGAGGCCGCATCGAGCTTACAGCTTACAGCTTACAGCTTACAGCTTACAGCTTACAGCTTACAGCTTACAGCTTACAGCTTACAGCTTACAGCTTACAGCTTACAAAAATTATAACGGCATCTTGTTTTTCATATCAAGCTAAAATTAACTTAATTGCTTGATAAATATATATCTTCTTTGTTTAACACGTACAGCGGTATGAGCTTACGGCTGCTTGCTACAATATGTTTGCTGTGAACATTTATAACGCGGGTATTTACTGCTACGCCATTTGGGCGGTAAATTAACGTACCTGCTAATACATAGTTAGCCATGCTGCTTTCGCTTAGCTTTTCTATATCGCGAGATAACACGAAGTCGCCTCTGTTTGATACATCAATGTTGTCCATGGTTTTAAAATCTACCACGCCGTAGCCAAATTTTTGCAGCTGATGAATAAACGTCTCTGCTAATTGATTACCCAACTGATTACTTTTATTAAGCGATGCGTCTAAATCTACAATGGTGGTAACCGCTATGTTGATGCTGTTGTTATCGGGCGCTTCGGCTTCAAGCGTATCGACTAAATCCAGCGCCATTTGCTCTACATAGTTTGCCAGCGTTTTGTGGTGTTTAAGCGGTGTAAACTGCCTTGCTGTGTCGTACTCACTTTGCTGCTGCACAGATTGGTTGGCATACATAGGCTTTGGTTGGCTACTTTGCGTTACCACGGTGTAGTCTGAGCGTGTGTTTATGCTTTCGTTATGCTCATTATTTTGCGTTATTGAACAGCCAGTTAATGCTAACGTTGCCGTTAGCCCTGCTATAGCAGATAGTTTGTAAAACATGGTCAACCTCACTCGCTGGCTTGTTTAAGCATAATTCCGTCGGTGCGATAGCTACTGTTTAGCGCATCAACCACTGATTGAGGGATAAACCCTTGCGCACTGCCCACTACCGCTTTACTTTTAATGCCCACTATTCGTGCATTTACCAGTACGCCACCTTGGTGACTCACAAGTGTTCCTGCTAATACGTAATTAAAGTTTTGATCTTGGTTTAGCTCCAGGTAGTCGCGGCTAAATACAAAGTCGCCTGCGGGGGTTACTCGCATATAATCGGTGGTTTTAAAATCGATAACCGGTACTCCAAAACTATGCAGCTCGTGCATAAAGCTTTCGGCTATTTGGTTACCTAACAGGCTTCCATCGCTGTAGTCATCATCTAAAAATACAAAGCTAGAAACGGCAAGTGGCGTTTTGTCGTTTACGTATTGCAGGTTTTCGACCATGTCTTGCATTATACCGCGCACATAATGGTTTATATTTTTGCGTTTTGCGGGGGCACTTTTGGTGTAGTTACTTTGCTTGTTTAAATTAGACTGAAATAACGCTTCATTTGGTGCAGGTGCTTTTACCGCACGTTGCTCTGAAACAAGCTGGGCTGCATTATCTTGCTCAACTTGCTCTGGCTCTGAATGTAGCGAATTTAACATTTGCGAACAGCCAAAGCCTAATGGCAAACATAGGGTAATTAATAGGTTTCTCATGGTGTGCTCCTGATTAATATTCGCTGCGGTACAAAGAGCCGTCACGCTGCTGAATTTTTTCATTTCCCCACATTACATTTATAGGGATCTCTGTACTGCCTGCCGACAGTACTTGCTTGTTTTCAATATTAACGAGTCGTGCATTAACTATATAAGCATGCTGTTGGCGCGTTACAGTGCCGGTGATGACTAAGTCAATATTTTGGCGATTGCGTAATTTACTTAAGTCGCGGCTTAATATGCTGTCTGCGTTTTGCGCTAATATAAGGTTATTACCTAGGCGGTACTCAACGGTATGATAGCCAAGCTGGGTAAATTGCGTTAATAAGCTTTCTTGAATTTGTAAGCTCAAACCCGAGGCCTGCCCTGCTACTAGCTTAGTATCTAAAGCATCTGCATAAAAAAAGCTACTCACACCAATGCGCGCATTGGCATTTAAAGCGCCATTTACATGGTTAAGCTGCGAGGTTAGATTTGCTACATACTCGTTAACGGTATAGGGTGCCATTGCTGCTTTTGGCGCGTCAGTAGGCACACTCGGCTCTGGGGGCGGAACCAAGTTGCAAGCAGTTAAATTTAACAATACTAAAGGCAGTAAAAGGCGCATAGTTGCCGTCCTCTTCAAAACATACCGAGGATAAAGCAATTATTATGCCTAATTAACCTAAACTCTGGATAATAAACCTATCTCTAGCCAGAGATAATAAATTTAAGTATCAAGATAGTTCAATATGCTAGTAAGGCTCTTAACCAGAGTTCAGGTTAATTAACTTTGAGGCGTTTTGACGTAGTAAGTGACAAAGCAGGTATTATTGTTTATTAATGACTTACATGCATCTTCAGCTGCTTTTTTTGTTTTAAACGCACCAAGCTTTAATCTATAAAAGGTGTGCTGGTCAATCAGTACTTGCTCGGTATTTACTTCAAGCTTATTTGAGGCCGATTGAAATTGCTTTATAGCCGCTTCAAGTACCGCTTTATTTTTATACGCCCCCACTTGCACAGCAAACAGCGCATTTGTATTAACAACAGCTAAGTGGTTAGTTTGCTGTGGTTTTGGGTGCGCGTTAAGTTGTTTTAATTTATCTACTGTGCGCTGTAATTCACTTTCTAGCTTTAACAGTCTTTCTAGTTGAGGCTTGGTTTGTTGCCACTGCTGCGCTGACTCTTTTAATACGGCTAAATCATCTTTTTTAATGAGCACCGTCTGCTTTTGGGCCGTTGCGAGTGCGTGAGCACTGTTTGCTAATGCAAAGCCTAAAACTAATGTGGCTAAAAAATCCTTGTAGTGCAGCATAAGTATGTTGTTAATTTGGGTAAGAGTGGGCGCTATTTTAACAGCCAATCAACGCTTAGCAAGTCACGCGTGCTAGGACCTATTGCGCTTTTATACCAATTAACTTAATTAAGTAATCTATTATGAGGATAGTAAAACGTATTGATAGCTAGACAAAAAAATTGCTATTTAGTTGCTCTAAATGAGAATTTTTTAACGCAGAACGCAACACGATTAGGCCCATAAAATGATTATTTATTATTGCGGGTTGGTATCACTATTAAAGTTTAATTGGCTTATCGGTGTAGTTACTTACAATGCAGTCGAGCTTATACATTTTAAATACTTCACAGTCGGCTTTGGCATTTTTAAGGTTTTTATAAGAGCCAAGCTTTAAGCGATAAAAGGTTTTATCATTTATTTTTGCGGTTTCTACGTTAGTTAATATTTTATCTCTAAATAGTGGCGCTGCTTTGGTATTTAGTTCTTGCCAGGCTTTGGCTACATCTTGCTTAGAATCAACCGAGGCAACTTGTAATGCAAATACATGTTTAGGGGTATTAAGTTTTAGAGTTTGCTTTTGGTTATTGTTAGCGGCTTTGTAAGTTTGCTGACGACGCGGCTTGTTACTGGTTGTACGCGAAGGCGTGCGAGTGTAACGGCTACTGTAGGCAGGGCTTGCATTAGATTGTGCAATAGCTTTAGAGTTTATTATATCTATATGATTAACCAGGTAAGTAATTTCTTTTTCAAGCTTTAAAATACGCTCTATACCGGCGCGTGCTTGCTGCCATTGCATTGCGGCATCTTTTAATTGCGCAAGCTCTAGTGCAGTTATCGATACGTAATCGGGCGTGGTGTTAGGTATTTCATTATCAACAGCAGGTTTAGCGGTAGGCGTAATAGAGCACGCCGTGCCAAACGTAAGCGTAAAAAGGCATACAAAAAAGTGTTTATAGTATTTTTTTAATTTAAGCATGTACCCGTTATCCTGAAAGCAGTGCCTGTGCACTTACATTTCAGTTAAACATTCTCACAAGAAAGCGTTTAACTTAGCAATTTAAACAATGAGCGATTTTTGCTCCCGCACGCTAATTTACCTGCTTAGATAAAATTAACATGACCCTTCCGTGAGTTTGGCTTTTAATACAACTTTGATGCCAATTAACATAAACTTTACAATATAAATTACGTTATGTTGCTATATAACGCAAGTCAAATTCAGAACATAATTAAGCGTAGACCATCTTTATTACTGGCGTGGTTAAAATTAAGTAAACCCATACCTATTTTTGTATTAATAATTTAGCACTAAAAAAGGCGCCTAAACAGGCGCCTTGGTGGGTAATTTAATAAAAACTAAATTAACGATTTAATAAATGTTTTTAAATCATCTGCAAACTCGTCGCGGCGCAGAGCAAACTCTATCGTTGCTTTTAAGTAGCCTATTTTACTACCACAATCGTGGCTGCGGCCTTTCATTGCGTACGCGTCTACTTTTTCTTGCTGCATTAGCATGGCAATTGCATCTGTAAGTTGAATTTCGTTGCCAGCCCCTTGCGGCGTTTTAGCAAGAAGTGGCCAAATGTTTTCGCTCAATACATAACGCCCTACTACAGATAGGTTTGAAGGTGCTTCATCTACTGGCGGTTTTTCTACCATGTTTATAATTGGCGAGCTTTCACCTTGGTGAAGCTCTACGTCACCTAAATCAACAACACCAAATTTGTCTACTTCGTCCATTGGTACTGGCTCAACCATAATTTGGCTGTGCTTAGTTTCTTCAAAACGGGCGATCATCTCTGCTAGGTTGTCTTTTTTAAGGTCGCTCTCTACGTCATCAACAATTACATCTGGCAAAATAACCACAAAGGGTTCGTTGCCAATAATTGGCGCTGCACAGTTAATTGCGTGGCCTAAGCCTTTGGCTTCGCCTTGGCGTACGTGAATAATGGTCACATCTTTAGGGCAAATTGCCTGTACTTCGGCAAGTAATTGCCGCTTTACGCGTTTTTCAAGCGTGGCTTCTAGTTCAAAGCTGGTATCAAAATGGTTTTCGATAGAGTTTTTACTTGAGTGCGTTACAAGTACAATCTCTTTAACGCCTGCTGCTACCGCTTCATTTACTACATATTGAATAAGCGGGCGGTCTACCACTGGGAGCATCTCTTTAGGGATAGCTTTTGTGGCAGGTAACATACGCGTTCCAAGGCCTGCTACTGGGATCACTGCTTTCATCTTGTTCTCCTTAATCTTATTATACTGAAAACGGATATTGGATTGGTTCGTGGCATTGATAGCCTACTACTTCAAAATCGTCTCGTGTTACCCATGTTTCTATATCTTCTAGTGATTTTATGTTTGGGTTAATATTTAATTGCGGTGAGTCAAACGGCTCACGTGTTAGCTGTACATCGCGCATTAACGGTAACTGGTTTTCGTAAATATGCGCGTTAGCAATTTTATGATACGCCTTACCTGCTTTATGGCCGGTAATTTGCGCTACCAATGCCAGTAATACAAAGCACTGAATTTGATTAAAATTAAGCCCTAGAGGCACATCGCAACTGCGCTGATACGATGTTAAATACAGCGTGTCGCCAAGCAGCGAAAACGTATGCGTGTGCATACATGGGCGCAAGCAACCAAGCTCAAACTCACCAGGATTATAAAAGGTAATTATTTCACCTCTGTCATCAATCCCGTTTTTTAAGTTATTTATTACTTTAGCAAGCTGATCGAGCGTTGAGCCATCTGGGCGCTGCCAATTACGCCCTTGCACGCCATAAACGCGGCCCATGTCGTCCTCGCCTTTGCGGTTAGGGTTATTTAGCCATGCGTTATTATCGTTTGCGTTTGCATCCCAAGTTTTACAGCCTATATCGCGAAATTGCGCTGCGCTATCGTACCCTCGTAAATAACCTAAAAGCTCTGCTATAGCGGCTTTGTAGTAACTTTTACGAGTGGTGATCATAGGAAATTTATTATTACCTACATCGTATTCTAAGTCGGCATTAATAACGGTTAAGCAGCGCGTGCCTGTGCGTTTGTTTTCTACCCATACACCTTCGTCAACGATGCGCTGACATAATTTTAAATATTGTTTCATGATCTGTTCTTACTATGCCTTTGCTGCGGTTACAGGTTGCGGTTTTTTGTACGCCCAAATTAATAGCCCTAGGCCACCAATTATCATAGGTAACGAGAGTATTTGACCCATTGAGATAAAATCGGCAAATAGGCCAAGCTGCGCATCTGGTTGGCGGAAGTATTCAATACAAAATCTAAATACGCCGTACCCTAATAAAAATACACCGGCTACACTGCCTGCAGGGCGAGGCTTTTTAATAAACCATAATAAAATTAAAAACAGGACTAGCCCTTCAAAAAAGGCTTCGTATAACTGCGATGGGTGACGCGCAAGCGGCCCACCCGTTGGAAATACCATTGCCCATGGCACATCGCTTACGCGGCCCCATAACTCGCCATTTATAAAGTTACCAATACGCCCTGCTAATAAGCCTACCGGAACCAGCGGCACCACAAAATCTCCCACTGCAAATAGTGATTTTTTGCGGGTTTTTGCAAATAGTATAATAGCGGTAATAACCCCTAATGTTCCGCCGTGGAACGACATACCGCCTTGGTCAATTCTAAATAAATATAATGGATTTTCTAAAAAGTAGCTAAACTGATAAAACAATACATAGCCAATTCTGCCGCCTAAAATAACCCCTAGCATGCCGTAAAAAAGCAAGTCGCTAACTTGCTCTTTAGTCCAACCAGAGTTTGGTTTTTCGGCTTGACGATTAGCAAACCACATCGCAAACGCAAAACCAATTAAATACATTAAACCGTACCAACGTACGCTTAGCGGTCCAACAGAAAAAATTATTGGATCGATTTGAGGAAACTCAAGTGCCATAAATAAACCTTTAGCTAAAAACCATTTTAAGTGCGATGAGCACAAGCAACACCGCGAAAATTTTCTTTATTATATTAACAGGTAAATAATGAGTTGCTTTAGCCCCTAAGGGCGCCACAAACCACGATGTTATTACAATACCAAATAATGCAGGTAAGTATACAAACCCTGCGAACCCATGGGCTAAATCGGTTACCTGCCAGCCTGCGCTTATATAACCAATAGAGCCAAATAGCGCGATAACAATGCCGCTCGCTGATGCACAGCCTATCGCTTTTTTCATATCAACTGAAAAGTAATTAAGCATAGGGGCAATAAGTGCGCCGCCACCAATACCTATTAAACCAGAAAGCGCGCCCATAAGAGCAGAAATGCTCCCTAAAATAATCCCTTTTGGTAGCGGTTTTTCTTTCAGCGATTTACTACGTGATGCCAACACCATTCTGCCTGCAATAAACACAACACTAATTGCAAACACGCTGCGTAATGCTTGTTCGGGTATTAAACTTGCGGCAAAGCCACTTATTAACGCGCCTAAGCCTACACCCGACATAACCCACGGTGCAATTTGCCACGGCACATTATCATTTTTATGATGAGCCAAGACTGAAGAAGTAGAAGTGAATAAAATAGAGGCAAGCGATGTTGCAATAGAAATAACTAATACGTGATCAGGTGAAGTAACGTCAAACATCAGTAATAAGCTACTTAAAACAGGCACAATAATTAAACCGCCGCCTATCCCTAATAGCCCAGCTAAAAAGCCAACTACACAGCCAAGTAGCGCACAACTGGCCACGAGTAAAGCTAAGTCATACATAGTGTTCTCAAATACCTTTTCGTGCGCCTATATTAAAGGATTATAAAGTTAATAGCATCTTTAAGCGCTGCATTATTTGGCGGTGTAGAATAGATCGCCTAATTGGTGTTCAATCATAAAATTGCGCGTTAAGCGCAGTACCTGTTTAGCGTTCGATTGCACTAAGCACTCTGCGAGTAATTGCTGCATATCGTTAATATTTAAGCGCCTTAAAATCCACTTTACTTTAGTTAACGACGACATGTTCATACTTAAATGCCTATAGCCCATGGCAATGAGTAAAATAGCGCCCTCTGGCTCGCCGCCTAGCTCGCCACATAAACTAAAGGGTAAACGGTGTTTATTACATTCATTCGCTACTTTATTTAATACCCTTAACACACCGGGGTGATATGGGTTAAATAACTGAGCCACGCGCGCATTTGCTCTATCGACAGCAAGTAAGTATTGCGTTAAATCGTTACTGCCTACTGAGCAAAAATCTACTTTTTTAGCCCACTCGTCGAGCATAAATATACTTGAGGGTACTTCAAGCATAATGCCCACTTCTGGGCGCTCCAAGTTTTGCTCTGGGTGTTTTTCTGCCAGTTCAAAATAAGCTTGTTCAAATAAAGCGAGCGCTTCGTCTACCTCTTCTGTACCGCTGATCATAGGCAGCATTATTTTTAAATTACCTAAGCCCATGTTTGCTTTTAACATAGCTTTGAGCTGATCTAAAAACAGCTCTGGATGGTCAAGGCTTATGCGTATGCCGCGCCACCCTAAAAAGGGATTTTCTTCGGTGATATTAAAGTAATCTAAAACCTTGTCGCCACCAATGTCTAGGGTTCGCATAACCACTGGCGCTGGGTGGTAACTTTTTAGCACCTCCCTATACCAGTTTTCTTGCTCAGCTTGCGATGGAAATTGCCCCTTTTGCATAAACCATGCTTCGGTACGATAAAGCCCTACTCCATCGCAAATATGCGCACTGCTTTGCTCGGTATTAAGCTCAAGCCCTGCATTTAGCATTAAATTTATTTGCTCACCATCTAAGGTAATCGACTGTGCACTTTGCTCTGCTAAAAAGCGATTATTGAGTAGTTTATCTTGGTGCTTTAACTGTGCGTATTCATCGAGTAACACTTGCGAAGGAGAAATATATAAACGCCCAGCAAAGGCATCTAAAATCATTGGTTTAGCATCAAATTGCAATAAGGGTAAATCTTCAATACCCCAAATAGCCGGTATTCCCATCGCTCGGGTTAATATAGAGGCATGGCTATTGGCTGAGCCATTCACACTCACTACACCGGCTAAATGCCCGTTAGGTACTTCAGCCAGCATGGCGGGCGTTAAGGTATTCGCAATTAATATGGTATTGGGTGGGTAATCTTTTACTGCGTGCTCTGTGTTTACAAGGTGGTGTAATACCCTTAAACCTATGTCTTTTACATCAACTGCGCGCTCTTTTATGTAGGGGTCTTGCATGGCATTAAACTGCGAAATAAGCCGCTCAATAACAATTTTTAAGGCGCTTTTTGCACACCAGCCCTCTTGTAACTGTACCTCAACATTGTGGCCTAAACTTTTGGCATCAAGTAATTGTTGGTATACATCAAATACCGCGAGTGCTTCACGCGGGATTGAGTCACTCAAGGTCATAGACAGGGTATTAAATTCTTTGCGGGTGGCAGCAACGGCTTGTGTAAACAAACGGCGTTGCTCGGCGCTATCAGGATCTTTTTTTAGCTCTATAGATTTAAAATCAAGCTTGGGCAGTACCACAAAGGCTTGGCCAATCCCAATACCTGGGGCACTCGATACCCCTTTGAGCACTGAGGTTTGGTGTGATGATTCGTCTTGGCGTAAAAGCTCTTTTATTTCAGCATGCGCAAGTTGCGAGGCTAGCTGCGCTGAAAGGGTAATTAAAAACGACTCTTCGTCTTGGCTAAAAACCCGCGCCATTTTTTGTTGTACAACAATAACGCCCAATACCTTTTTTTGATGCACCACAGGCACAGACAAAAAGGCATTATAACCTTCTTCGTTTACTTCGGGGGAGAGCTTAAAACGCGGATGAGATTTTGCAAAAGCTATATTAATGGGCTCTTCACGCTGGGCTACTAAACCTACAAGCCCTTCGGTAAAGCCAATTCTAAACTTACCTACGGCATCGGGATTTAGGCCTTCGGTTGCCATAAGTACAAAGTTATCTTGGCTGTAGTCGGCAAAATAAATAGAGCAGCACTGGGTTTTCATGGCCTCTTTTACCATTTTCACAAAGCACACTAAGGCACTGTCTAAATTCGCTTGTTGCGAAACAGACTCAGCAATAGTTCTAAGTGTTGCCAGCATTACCTGCTCCTTATTTTATAATTATGCTACTACCTTTTGTGTCGCCACTGTTCTTTATGATGTTCTCTTTTATTAAAAGGCATTGCAAACGGTGCAAACTCTTTCATCACCCGTCTGTATACATCGCGTTTAAACGATACCACTTGCCTTACTGGGTACCAATAACTCACCCAGCGCCAATCATCAAACTCGGGATGATGTGTTTTAAGCAAGTTTACATCTTCATCTTTGCAACGCAGTTTTAATAAAAACCATTTTTGTTTTTGCCCAATACACACCGGACTAGAGTCGCGGCGAATTAATCGCTTGGGTAATTTATAGCGTAACCAATGTTTTGAGCTTGCAACTATTTCTACATCTTCTGGTCGCAAACCTACTTCTTCGTGTAATTCACGGTACATGGTTTGTTCGGGTGTTTCTCCGTCATCAACACCGCCTTGGGGAAATTGCCAAGAATGTTGACCGTAACGTCTAGCCCAAAAAACCTGCCCCTGATTATTGCAAATTACAATTCCGACATTGGCACGAAAACCTTCGGCATCAATCACCTTAGTGCCTCATTTGTAAGTCGATTTTTAATGATTGTTCCACATTAGCTGCAATTCGGCAAACACTATTATCCCCAAAGTCATCACGCCCTAATCGCACGTTTACTATTTACTATGTGCATAACGACTTAACCTTAAATGAGCACTGAGTAATTACAAGGATAAAATAACCCTTAATTGACGCAACTTTTAGCAAAAAAAGCTAAGCTATGCCTTGATTATTATGTTTAGTGCTATTTACTCACAGCTTGTGTATAACTTTTGATAAACAAGGCTATTTTGCAAACAAGTCCACAATAGCAGATCTAAAAACTCGCTTTCTCCACAGATTCTGTGGATAAACATGTTTATATAGTTGTATTTATCCCATATAGAATTTACTAACTTAATTAAAGCTGAATGAGTTAATTGAAAATATTAAAGCTAGTCAGTCACTTACAGTTAAACTGTGACTTTTTGGGGTGAGCAAAATTACGCCAAACACAGTGCGTATAAAAAACAACCAAAAGCAAAGATATCCACCTTACGGGGGTTTTGCTATCATGGTGCTGTTAATTATTCAAGGTAAATGAGTAGCATGCGACCAACAAAACCCCATTCAATTAATGACTTAATGCAACGCGTAAACGCTATTGCCGGTTTAACATTAGGGCAATTAGCCTCTCAATACAGCTTTAAAACCCCTGACGACCTATTACGCGAAAAAGGCTGGACCGGGCAACTTATTGAATACGTGTTAGGCGCTACTGCAGGCTCAAAACCCCTCCCCGACTTTGAAGATTTAGGCATTGAATTAAAAACACTGCCTATTTCGTATAAAGGAAAACCCTTAGAAACCACTTTTGTGTCGGTTACCCCCCTTATAAACGTAACCGGCATGACGTGGCATACAAGCGCTGTGCGTAAAAAACTCAATCATGTTTTATGGCTGCCTATATTGAGTGAGCGCGATATTGCGCCTTTTGATAGAACCATAGGCAGTGGTTTTTTATGGCAGCCTACGCCTGAGCAAGATGCATTGCTACAACGTGATTGGGAAGAGCAAATGGAGTTAATAGCGCTTGGGCGAGTTGATGAAATATCGGGCCATTTAGGGGATGCCATTCAAATTAGGCCAAAAGCAGCTAATAGCAAAGTGGTTACCGATGCTATTGGCCCAAATGGGCAAACAATAAAAACCTTACCGCGTGGTTTTTATTTAAAAACCAGTTTTACAGGGGCTATTTTAAAGCAGCAGTTTCAGCTCTGAGCTGTGCAGAAAATATTATGAGTTAAGCAAATCCTGTTTCGCACTACTTGCTCGAGTCAGCGAGCTTAACGCCTACAAGATATTTCACCTTTGTTAATAAAACAATTTGAGGTTTAAATAAAGAGTTTTCGCTTTTCTTGTACCCTCTTTTCGCACTACTTGCGCGCGTCAGCAAGCTTAACGCCTACAAAGCATTCTCATCTCTTTGATAAATTATCAGGCATAAAAAATCCCCGCATTAGCGAGGATTTTATCATCTAAAATTAAAAATAAGATTCTATATAAAATAGAATTACTGACCTTTAACTTCTTTAAGACCGTTGTAAGGTGCTTTAGAACCTAGCGCTTCTTCAATACGAAGAAGTTGGTTGTACTTCGCAACACGGTCAGAACGGCTCAATGAACCTGTTTTAATTTGACCTGCAGCAGTACCTACCGCTAAATCAGCAATAGTTGCATCTTCTGTTTCACCAGAACGGTGCGAAATAACAACTGTAAAGCCTGCATCTTTAGCCATTTTGATTGCTGCTAACGTTTCAGTTAGTGAACCAATTTGGTTGAATTTAATTAGGATTGAGTTAGCAATACCGTTATCAATACCGCGTTTTAAAATCTTTGTGTTAGTTACGAATAAATCATCGCCTACTAATTGGATTTTATCGCCCATTAATTTAGTTTGGTGTGCAAAGCCATCCCAATCTGACTCATCTAAGCCATCTTCAATAGATACAATTGGGTATTGCTCAGTTAGATCTTTTAAGAAGTAGTTAAACTCTTCTGAAGTGAACTTTTTGCCTTCACCTTTCAGATCGTAAATGTTTGCTTCTTTGTCGTAAAACTCAGAGGCTGCACAGTCCATAGCCAGTGTAATATCTTTACCTAGCTCGTAACCTGCGTTTGCTACAGCTGTTTTAATAGCTGCAAGTGCCGCTTCGTTTGATGCAAGGTTTGGTGCAAAACCACCTTCATCACCTACCGCTGTAGAGTGGCCGTCTGCTTTTAATACTTTAGCAAGGCTGTGGAATACTTCAGCGCCCATACGTAGGCCTTCGCGGAAGTTTTCAGCGCCAACAGGTTGGATCATAAATTCTTGAATATCTACAGAGTTATCGGCGTGCTCACCACCGTTGATGATATTCATCATAGGTAACGGCATTGAGTAAACACCTGGTGTACCGTTTAGGTCTGCGATGTGCTCGTAAAGCTCAACTTTTTTAAATTGTGCAGCGGCTTTTGCAGTTGCTAGTGATACCGCTAAGATAGCATTTGCACCTAGTTTTTCTTTATTTTCGGTGCCATCTAAATCTAGCATTACTTTATCTACAGCACTTTGCTCTAATGCATTTTGGCCTTTTAGCGCATCCGCAATTTCGTTGTTAATAAAACCAACTGCGTTTAATACGCCTTTACCTAAGTAACGGGCTTTGTCACCATCACGTAGCTCTAGTGCTTCGCGAGTACCTGTTGATGCACCTGAAGGAGCGGCAGCGCGGCCCCAAGAACCATCAGCTAAATATACATCAGCTTCAACAGTAGGGTTACCACGCGAGTCCATAATTTCGCGACCAATTACTTTTACGATTTCTGACATCTTGATTCCTCTATATTCCCAAAATGGTGAGTTCAGCTAACTTTACTACGTTTTATATCTTTTAGTCAGCCCTTTAGACAAAAAAGCCGTGCAATATGCACGGCTTTTTTTAATTACGAAGACGTTTTTTGGTGAGTATGAGCGGCTGCTACAAACCCTTCAAATAACGGGTGACCATCACGTGGTGTTGACGTAAATTCCGGGTGGAATTGCGCGGCAATAAACCATGGGTGATCTTTATTTTCGATGATCTCTACTAGTTTTTTATCTTCTGATAAACCGGTAAAGCTTAAACCTGCTTGCTCTAATTGCTCTACAAAGTTGTTGTTTACTTCGTAGCGGTGACGGTGACGTTCAATAATTTCTGTATTGCCGTACACTTCGTGCACCTTAGAACCCGGCGTTAAGTGACATTTTTGTGCGCCTAAACGCATGGTGCCACCTAAATCAGATTTTTCATCACGTATTTCAATGTTACCCTCAGCATCTAACCACTCTGTAATTAAGCCCACTACTGGCGCTTTTGAGTGTATATTAAACTCAGTTGAGTTAGCGTCGGTTAAACCTGCAACATTACGTGCATATTCAATAAGCGCTACTTGCATACCTAAACAAATGCCTAGGTAAGGTACTTTGTTTTCACGGGCATACTTAGCTGCTAAAATTTTACCTTCAACACCACGGCCGCCAAAACCACCTGGTACTAAAATAGCGTCTAGATGAGAAAGCAGTTCTACCCCTTTGCTTTCTAAGTCTTGCGAGTCAACGTATTCAATATTAATGGTTAAACGGTTTTTAAGACCTGCATGCTTTAGTGCTTCGTTAACTGATTTGTATGCATCTGGTAGTTCAATGTACTTACCAACCATACCAATCGTTACTTCGCCAGTCGGGTTAGACTCTTGATAAAGTACTTGTTCCCATTCAACTAAATCAGCTTCTGGTGCGTCAAGGTGGAAACGACGACATACAAAGTTATCTAGCTCTTGTGATTTTAATAGCGCAGGAATTTTGTAAATGCTGTCTACGTCAGGAAGCGAAATAACCGCTTTTTCTTCAACGTTTGTGAACAATGCAATTTTTGCACGTTCGTTGTTAGGCAATTTACGGTCTGAGCGACAAATAAGAATATCTGGCTGAATACCTACAGAGCGTAACTCTTTAACTGAGTGCTGTGTTGGTTTAGTTTTTACTTCGCCTGCAGGGCCTAAGAATGGCACTAGCGTTAGGTGAATAAATAGCGCGCGTTCGCGGCCAATTTCTGTACCTAACTGACGAATTGCTTCAATAAATGGTTGTGATTCAATATCACCTACTGTGCCACCAATTTCTACAATCGCAATATCATGACCTTCAGCACCGTCGTATACACGTTGCTTAATGTCATTTGTGATGTGTGGAATAACCTGAATGGTTGCACCTAAGTATTCACCACGGCGCTCACGACGTAGTACATCTTCGTACACTCGCCCTTGTGTGAAGTTGTTGCGGCTGGTCATTTTGGTGCGAATAAAACGCTCGTAGTGACCTAAATCAAGATCCGTTTCGGCGCCGTCTTCTGTAACGTATACTTCACCGTGTTGAATTGGGCTCATTGTGCCTGGGTCAACGTTTATGTAAGGATCCAGCTTTAAAATGGTAACATCTAAACCGCGGGCCTCTAAAATAGCTGCCAATGACGCTGCTGCAATACCTTTACCCAACGAAGAAACAACCCCGCCAGTAACGAAGATAAATTTTGTACTCATGCGAACCCTAGAATATCAGGAATTAAAAGGAATATAACACCCGAGAAAGAGACTCTGGGTATATCATCAAGACGGGGCGAAATTGTACCAAAACAGCGTTGAGCAATCCAGCTAAAAATAGCGTTTAGACGCACAAAAAATGTTCGTTGATTAACATTAGGTTGTACTGAGCTAATCTTATTTCGCTTTTTTAATGGCTTCCCATGCTTCTTCCATTTCCTCAAGCGTTGCGCGCTCTAAACTTTTACCTTTTGCAATTAAATAACCTTGCACTTTTTCAAAGCGCGCCGAGAACTTATCGTTGGCTTGTCTGAGTAGTTGCTCTGGGTCGCGTTTAACATGGCGAGCCACATTTACTGTGGCAAATAATAAGTCGCCTATTTCTTCTGCTGTATGATCGGATGAAGGGTCGTGCTCAAGCGCTTCTTTTACTTCAAGTACCTCTTCACTTACTTTATCAAGTGCCCCGTGGTAGCTTGGCCAATCAAAACCAAGTGCGGCAACACGCTGCTGAATTTTTTTAGCTTTAGTTAGACTTGGCATATTGGTGGGTATATCTTGCCAAAGTGAGGCTTTGCTTGGCTGTACTTTTGCTGCACGCTCTTGTGCTTTAATTGCTTGCCATTGCTCTGCTAATTGCTCGTCGGTTAATGCTTGCTTGGTGTTAAAAACATGAGGGTGACGGCGGGTAAGTTTACTATTTAGCTCACTAACCACGTCGTTAAAATCAAATAGCTCCTGCTCTTTGGCAAGTTGTGCGTAAAAAACGATTTGAAACAGTAAATCACCCAGCTCATTTTTAAGCTCGTTTAAATTACCCGACTCTATGCAATCGGCCACTTCAAAGGCTTCTTCTAGCGTGTGCGGAACAATCGATTTAAAGTTTTGCTTGCGATCCCACGGGCAACCGTCGGTAGGATCGCGAAGCAACGCCATAATATCGAGGAGTTGCTCAAGGGCGTTACTGTTTGCCATTTTATTGGTTTCGCTTGGCACTGTGAACACCTTCAATTTGATGCAGTTTAGACAAAACCCGGTTTGTGCCCGATAAATCATGCACTTCTATTTGCATAGTAAATACCGCTAACTGATCAGCCCCAACAGTATTAACGTTCATGTTGATCACATTTACTTTTTCGTTAGCCAGTACAGAGCTAATATCGCGAATTAAACCTGAGCGATCGCTGGCTTCTATTTTTATACTTAGCGCATAAGAGCCGTTTATTTCATCTGACCAACTAACCGATATTACACGCTCTGGGTGCAGCTCTTTTAAGTTGTTAAATGAATCGCAATCTTCGCGGTGTACCCCAATGCCACGGCCTTGTGTAATATAGCCAATTATTTTATCGCCAGGTACTGGGCGACAACACTTAGCAACGTGGCTCATTAAGCTGCCCACGCCATCCACCACAATGCCGTTTTTATCGCCAGTTACTTTACTTGGCGCTTTAAAACGAATTACGGGTTCTTCTTCGGTACGATCACTGACAAAGTTAAGCATTTGGTTTAAGCGAACATCGCCGGCACCTATGGCAACCATTAAGTCATCTAGTTCTTTAAAATTAAAGCGCTTAATAGCTGGGTCTAAATCTTTGTAGGTTAAATCTAGCTTTTGCAGTTCGTTATCAAGAATCTCTTTACCGGCGCTTAAGTTTTTATCGCGGTCGAGCTGTTTAAACCAATGATGGATTTTAGCCCTTGCACGCGACGATTTAATATAACCAAGCGATGGATTTAACCAATCGCGGCTTGGATTAGGCTGCTTTTGCGTGAGAATTTCTACCTGATCGCCCGTTGATAGCTGATGTGTAAACGGCACTATTTTGCCAAATACTTTAGCCCCTATACAGCGGTGCCCTACATTTGAGTGGATGTAGTAAGCAAAATCAAGCGGTGTAGCGCCAACAGGTAAATCGATGATATCGCCACTTGGGGTAAATATATAAACGCGGTCTTCTACAACTTGGTTTTTAAGCTCTTCGGCTAAATCGCCCCCATCAACCACTTCTTCTTGCCATTGCAGTAATTTGCGCAACCAGCTAATTTTTTGCTCATAGCCTGAGCCACGCCCAGGTAAAGCGCCTTCTTTATACATCCAGTGCGCGGCTACGCCTAGCTCTGCATCTTGGTGCATTTCGCTGGTGCGTATTTGTATTTCAACGGTTTTCCCTTCAGGGCCAAATACCACGGTATGAATTGATTGATAGCCATTTTGTTTAGGTGTAGCAACGTAGTCGTCAAACTCTTTATTAAGATGGCGCCAATTAGTGTGCACAATACCTAGCGCGCCGTAACAATCTTGCAGGCGCTCTACAACAATTCGCATTGCTCTGATATCAAACAGCTGATCAAACTCGTAGTTTTTTTGCTGCATTTTTTTATAAATGCTGTAAATGTGCTTAGGGCGGCCATACACTTGCGCCTCAATACCGGCTTCGCTTAGGCGAGCTTTTACTTGCGCAACCATATCTTCCATATAGGCTTCACGGGCAAGGCGTTTGTCATCAAGTTGTTTAGCAATACTTTTATAGGTGTCGGGGTGTAAATACCTAAACGATAAATCTTCTAGTTCCCACTTAAGCTGGCCTATACCTAACCTGTTTGCTAACGGGGCAAAAATATCTGCGGTTTCTTTAGCGGCAATAACACGCTCTTCTTCATCGCCATTTTTTACATTGCGTAAATGGCACACTTGCTCAGCAAGTTTAATCACCACAGCGCGCACATCTTCAACCATGGTAAGTAACATTTTACGAATGTTATCTACCTGCATAGTGCCTTTACCTTGGTGCGATAAAGTACTAATAGCAGCCATTTGCGCAACCCCTGTTAAAAGCATGGCTACATTTTTGCCAAGTTGTGCTTCTACGGTTTCAAGGTCTACTAAGTCGTTTAAGTAGTAATGCGTGAGATACGCGGTTGCGAGAGATTCTGCATCTAAATTTAGCTCGGCTAAAATCTCGACCATTTCTATGGCCGTGTTTTGCCGTGCTTGGTTGTCACATGTAACACACAATGCTTGCGCTTTGTTTAGTAGCGTTATTTTCTCTTGTGATAACGCTAACTGCTTTAGGCTAGTAGCAAAGTCACCTGTGTCGTCCTGCTGATGTGATTGACGTGTAGCGACCATAAAACGCTTTACCTCCGTTGAAATAACGCCATTGTTTCTATGTGTCCTGTATGTGGAAACATATTCATTAGCCCAATTTTAGTAACTTCAAAGCCTGCTTGCGAAATAATTGCACTGTCACGGGCTAAAGTAACAGGATCGCAAGAGACATATAAAATGGTTTTAAACTGCTTTAAAGGTAGTTGCTCTAAAACAGCCATAGCACCTGTGCGAGAAGGGTCTAATACTAATACGTCTAGCGCCTTATTAAACCATTGTGCTGTTTCAATTTTTTGCGTTAAATCAAAACAATGAAAGTGCGCATTAGTGATAGAGTTAGTTTGCGCATTTTGCGTCGCCATTGCAACCGCCGATGCAACCCCTTCTACTCCAATAACCGATTTAGCATGCTGGGCTAGCACTAATGAAAAGTTACCAATACCACAAAATAAATCCAATACTTGCTCGTTTCCTTGCAAGTTAAGCCAATTTACTGACTGAGCTAACATAGCTTGGTTAACATCATCATTTACTTGAATAAAATTACCAAGGCCAAATTCAAATTTTAATTTAAACTTTTCTAAAAAATAATACGGCGTAGGCAAATGAGCCTGCTCTATAACATCGCTGTTGTCTTGCCAGGTAATTAACCATTGCTGTGCGTTTGCCGCTTCTTGTACGTAGCTTTTCGCTTCATCTGGTATCGCTTTAGTATGGCGAATAACAATAAAGCTCCCAGCTTCGTTTTGGCACAACTGCAAATGACTTATACTGTGTAGCGCTTTGTATTGATTAATAAGCGTTTCAAAAATACTAAATACGTTAGTAAATGCCTTACTAAGCACATCACATTGCTCAATACTAATCACATTTTTAGAGCTAGGCGCACGATACCCAACTCGCATTTTTTTAGCGGCTTTATCATACATTACGGCAATACGCGCACTGCGTCTGTAATGAGTGGGCTTACTTAAAAGAGGCGCTTGCCAATTTAAGTCGCTTAATTTGGCAAATTTTTGAAACAATTGCGTCACTGCATTTTGCTTTTCAACCACTTGCTGATTTATTTCTAGGTGCTGCAACTGGCAACCACCACAGTGATTATAATGCTGACAAAAAGGCTGCGTGCGTGCATCGCTTGGATTAATAACCTTAACCAGCTTTGCACTACTGTATTTGGCTTTATCTTCTATTAGGCTTGCCGTTACTTTTTCATTCATTAAAGCGCCGCTTACAAAGCACACTTTATTATTGTGTTTGGCAACGCCCCGCCCTTGATGATCCATGGCCGTAATATTAAGTGTGAGTGTTTGCTGTTTAAGTGGTTTTTTCTTTGCTTTAAAAATTTGCGCCATGCGGCATTACCTTAAATTTTGTATTACGTATAAGCAAATCAGATGCTTTGAGAATAGCCGATGAACCGTATATACTCGATCCATACTAATAATGATAATAACGCTTCCATTATGACCAAATTAGGCTTACGTGATTCTGTTTTAACCTTAACCTTGATCCCCACAGTGATCATTGGTTTGTTACTTGGCGGCTATTTTACAATAAATCGTTACATTGAGCTTGATGAAATTTTATATCAACAAGGCAGCTCAATATCTGAACCCTTAGCAATTGCTTTAGAGCAGCCTTTACTTGAAAAAAATAAAAAGCTGCTCAACCGTCTGATTAGTTACACACACAATAAGCACTCCCCAACCATTAAATCGATTGCTATTTTTGATACCAGCAATCAGCTTATTATGACCAGCAACTATCATCGCTCGTTTGATGAACTAACTCAAAAAGAACAAATTGAAAATCTTCACACAACAAAAATTAATAAATCAGAAGAGTTAATCACGTTCTACACCCCAATTTTTAATCACTCTGCGCCGGTATCAAAATGGGATATTAATGATTTTCAAACCCCGCTTGGCACCGTTATTTTACAACTTAATAAAGACCAAGCGATTATAGGCCAGCAGCGAGCGGTTTTAATAAGCGGCATTGTTATTTTATTTTCAATAATATTGGCATCTATTTTAGCGCTTAAGCTTAGCCGTATGTTCATGAACCCGCTTAATAAGTTAGTACTTGCCACCGACAAACTAGTTGAGGGTAAAAGAGACACGGGTTTAAACGACACCATGATGGGCGAGTTTGAACTTTTGCGTGAAGGGCTTAATACCATAGCCCACACTATGGTTATGCAAAAAGACGAAATGCAGAAAAATATTGATCAAGCCACGAGTGATTACCGCGAAACCCTAGAGCAATACGAAACCTCAAATATTCAGCTAACCATGGCCAAAAAAGAGGCGCAAGATGCTAACCGCGTTAAGTCCGACTTTTTAGCTAAAATGAGTCACGAGTTACGCACCCCACTTAATGGGGTTATTGGCTTTACGCGCCAATTGTATAAAACACCTTTAAATAAACATCAAAAAGACTACCTCGATACCATAGAACTTTCTGCCAATAGCTTATTGACGATTATTAGCGATATTTTAGATTTTTCTAAACTTGAAGCAGGCGCAATGGAGCTTGAATCAATCCAGTTTCAACTTCGCGATAGCGTAAACGAGGTTATGACATTATTAGCTCCCTCGGCACATGAAAAACAACTTGAGCTATCTATTTATATCAACCCACAAGTGCCTGATGATTTAACCGGTGACCCCACTCGTCTTAAACAAGTCCTTATTAACTTGTTAAGTAATGCCATTAAGTTTACTGAAAAAGGCTCTATAAAAGTTGATATAAGCTACCGCTTATTAGATGAAGACCGCGCCTCTATTTTAGTATCAGTAACCGATACCGGTGTGGGTATTCCAATGGATAAGCAAGATGCGTTATTTACAGCATTTGGCCAAGCAGATTCATCTATCACCCGTAAATTTGGCGGCACTGGTTTAGGTCTCATTATTACCAAACACATTGTAGAGGCTATGAATGGCCGAATAACGCTAAATTCAGCCCCGGGAAGCGGCACCTGTTTTACCTTTAATGGTGTGTTTAGGTTGCCTGATCATACCTTTAGTAACGACTTACCTTCTAAATCACTTATTGGTAAACGCATATTATACTTAGAGCCACACGAGCATACGCATCACTCAGTGCTTTCTGTATTAAACGAGTGGGAAACTGTAGTAACCGCTTGTTTTAATGAAGGTGCATTTCGAGACGCTATTAAACATAAAATGTTTAAATACGATATTTGTATTATTGGTGATATGGCATCGGTAGATGACATGCAACGTTTAAAGGGTTATATAAATAGCGTACGTGAGTCAACTGATTATTTATATTTAATGCTTAATACTATTTCTCATAGTATGAGAGAGTCTTTCATTGGTAGTGGTGCAGATGTATGTTTAAGTAAGCCGCTTAATCATCGTAAATTATGTGAAGTACTGGCTGCGCCATATCGCCTTGATCATCCAACCTTAAATATTGAGCCAAGCGATCAAACATTATTGCCATTAAAAGTACTGGTGGTAGATGACAACGATGCAAACTTAAAACTTATTTGCACCTTGTTAAAAGAGCAAGTTGAATTTATAGACACCGCTTATAATGGCTCGCAAGCCTACAGCTTAAGTAAAAGCCATAAGTACGATGTTATTTTTATGGACATACAAATGCCGATTATGGATGGCATTACCGCGTGTAAACTTATTAAGGAGTCTTCTTTAAACGAAGACACACCTATTATTGCGGTAACCGCGCATGCACTGCACAGTGAAAAAGAGCAGCTATTAAAAGATGGCTTTAAAGGCTATTTAACTAAGCCTATTGATGAGGACATGCTGAGCCAAATTATATGCGATCATAGTCCGCAATCGCCCGTAAGCCGCGACAAAATTAAAAGTGTAACGTCACAAAGCCCTGCTCCATTTGAAAGTAACTGCTTAGATTGGTCGCTTGCGCTACAACGTGCAGGGGGCAAAGGTGAGCTGGCGCTGGAAATGCTCAATATGCTATTACAAAGTGTGCCAGAGACGCTCTCGCAGCTCAACGAAGCTATTGAGCAAAACGATTGCCAAACGGTATTAAGTGTTATTCACAAATTCCATGGCGCGTGCTGTTATACCGGTGTGCCTAAGCTTAAATCACTGGCAGAAACCATAGAAACCTCACTTAAAAGTGATTGCGTGCTAGATAACGTTGAGCCTGAACTATTTGAGCTACAGGATGAGCTGGAAAACCTTATGTCAGATGCAAGTGTTACCGAGCATCAACGCTAATAAAAACACGTAATAAAAAAGCGCAGTAAATGCGCTTTTAACAGGTTTTGATACCATTTTACTTAATTAAGTATTTCTATGAAATGGTGCCACCATAGGGTTAAATTATAACCTTGCCTCAATCATAAGACGTTTCATGTCGCGTACTGCTTTTTCAAGGCCATCAATAGCTGCGCGCGCAATAATAGCGTGGCCAATGTTAAGCTCATAAATTTCAGGCATTGCAGCAATAGGTTTTACGTTATGATAATGAAG
Organism: Pseudoalteromonas sp. S327; assembly: GCF_005886415.1. Taxonomy (NCBI): domain Bacteria; kingdom Pseudomonadati; phylum Pseudomonadota; class Gammaproteobacteria; order Alteromonadales; family Pseudoalteromonadaceae; genus Pseudoalteromonas; species Pseudoalteromonas sp. S327. The sequence goes on from NZ_PNDP01000036.1 coordinate 24,782, forward strand.
GCCATGCCCTGCATTTACAATTAAGCCTAAGCTCGCCGCGTATTTCACACCCTCTCGTATGTGCTCAAGCTCTTTGTGTAAATCTTCATCATTAGTGGCATCTGCATACGCGCCGGTATGAATTTCTACATACGGTGCACCACACGCTTTAGCTGCATCTAACTGTGCTTTATCGGCGTCAATAAATAATGACACTTTAATACCCGCATCAGTTAGTGTTTTAGTGGCCGCTTTAATTTTATCTACATTACCAGCCACATCTAGGCCGCCTTCGGTCGTAAGCTCTTCACGTTTTTCAGGTACTAAACATACGTACTCAGGCTTTACTTCAAGGGCAATATTAATCATTTCATCTGTAACCGCTGTTTCAAGATTCATACGCGTTTGAATCGTTTTAGCCATTACGTATACATCGCGGTCTTGAATATGGCGACGGTCTTCACGCAAATGAATAGTAATACCATCTGCACCGGCGTGCTCTGCCACACTGGCTGCATGTGCTGGGTCTGGGTATGATGTACCACGCGCTTGGCGAAGCGTTGCAATATGATCAACGTTTACGCCTAAAAGAATGTCTTTCATTTTGTTACCTGTAAAATATGTTTATTGAGAGGCCATAAATAATTCACGGCTTTTTAATGGTTTATTACCCAGTAAAGGTTTTAGTAAATAACGGCTTAATTGTTTTGCCATATAGAGTACATCGTTTTGGCTAAAATCATGATTAGCAATCGCTTTGAGCTGCGCGCCGCTAAACCCTGAGCGTGTATCTTGTTGCATCAAAAAACCCAACTCAGGAAAGTAACTATACGTTTGTCTTTCATCAATTGGCTCACCACTGGCATCAAAGCTAAAGTCGACGCCATAGCCCAACAACTCTAATAATTGAAATTCGTATGAGCGCAGCACCGACTGTAAATCGACATCGCTATTTAAGTTCTCTAGGTGAGTTTTGTAGAGCTCAAACACTTGTTCAAGTGGCTCGTTTACCGGCACAATGCGGTTAGTCAGCTCATTTAAATAAAAGCCACAGTAAAGCTTATCCTTTGTTAAATATAAAGGATTACCATGTAGCTCAAATTTATTAATGTATTTTAAATCGTACTTGCCACTGTAATGAACAAGCAGTGCCTGAAAAGGCTGTAATTGTGCTTTGTGTTTAGTGGCCTGGCGACCACTCACTCTGGCTAGCATTCTAAGCTGGCCTACGCCTTCTACCAGCATATCGAGCATTACTTGGGAGTCGCTATAAGGACGCCGATGTAATAGGTACGCTGTGTAGAAGTCGCTATCCATATTAGTTGGTTAAATGCTGGTTAATCTTCGCCATAGCCTAAACTTCTTAAGGCACGTTCATCATCTGCCCAACCCGATTTAACTTTAACCCAAAGCTCTAAAAACACTTTGTTATCGAGCATTTCTTCAAGGTCTTTACGGGCTTCACGGCCAATCACTTTAAGCTTTTCGCCTTTGTTACCTATTACCATGCGTTTTTGGGTTTCACGCTCAACAAGAATTAACCCGTTGATATGCCACACACCGTTTTCTTGCCATTTAAACTGCTCAATTTCTACAGTAACAGAATACGGCAGCTCTTCACCCATAAAGCGCATTAGCTTTTCACGAATAACTTCTGCCGCCATAAAACGCATTGAGCGGTCGGTTACATAGTCATCAGGAAAGTAAAATTCGCACGGTGGTAAGCGTTTAGTTACTTCGGCTTTAATTAAATCAACGTTTTTACCTTGCGTTGCCGATACCGGCATAATGCCCACAAAATCAAATTTGTCGCCAAGCATCTTCATATGCGGTAATACTAAATCGCGGTCTTTTACTTGGTCTATTTTATTAATAACAAGTAAAACGGGCTTACCACTTTGCGATACTTTATTAAGTACCATTTCGTCATCGGCATTCCAGTGAGTGCCCTCAACAACAAAAATAATAAGCTCTACATCACCAATTGAACTCGATGCAGCACGGTTCATTAAGCGGTTAATAGCGCGCTTTTCTTCAACGTGTAAGCCCGGCGTATCAATATAAACAGCTTGGTGTTGCCCTTCTGTATGAATACCCATAATACGGTGGCGAGTTGTTTGTGGCTTGCGCGAGGTAATACTTACTTTTTGCTCAATGATTTCATTAAGCAATGTTGATTTACCTACATTAGGGCGGCCAACAATGGCAACCATGCCACAAAACGTATCAATATCACCTTCATGAGGCTGTATTAAGGTATCAAGATTCATTTTTTAGTATCTTCAATGCTTTTTCAGCAGCTTTTTGTTCGGCTTTACGGCGCGAGCTACCAACAGAAATAATGCTATCCATACCTTCAACTATACATTCAACCGTGAACGTTTGATTGTGCGCTTGACCTTTGGTATCAACAACGGTGTAGCCCGGTAAAGATAACTTACGCGCTTGTAGATACTCTTGCAGCAAGGTCTTAGGATCTTTTTGATTAAGCCCTGGTGAAATAGCATCAAGTCGAGATTCGTACCACGCTAAAATCAGCTCGCCACAGCGGTCTATGTTTGAGTCTAAAAACACAGCCCCTATAATGGCTTCTACAGCATCAGCTAATGTTGATTCACGACGAAAACCACCGCTTTTTAACTCACCCGGCCCAAGGCGCAAGTAGTCACCTAAACCAAACTCTAGCCCAAATTCAGCAAGTGTTTGGCCACGCACAAGCGTAGAGCGCATACGGCTTAAATCGCCTTCACGCGCTTTTGGAAATTTGTCGTACAAAGCATTGGCAATAACAAAGCTCAAAATTGAATCGCCTAAAAACTCTAAGCGTTCGTTGTGTTGACCTTTATGACTGCGGTGCGTCATTGCCTGTTCAAGTAAACCTTGATCAGCAAATTCGTAGCCAATTCGTTTATATAATTCTGTTACATTTTTTTTCATTGTTACTGAATATTACCTAGGCGTTCAAAACGAACACCAGTTGGAACCCATCCTGGTAAAACATCATCTGGGCCATTCTCAAATTCAAAACTCATCCATATAAAGACAGCTTTACCCACCAAGTTTTCTTTTGGTACAAAGCCCCAAAAGCGACTATCTTGGCTGTTGTCGCGGTTATCACCCATCATAAAATAATGATCAGCTGGTACAGTCCATTCATCCGAAGGAGTCCCTGGTTGCTGATAGTAACGCCCTTTACGTTCAGGAGCGCGTGGGTTGATTAAAATGTCGTGCTTGAGTGTCGTTAAATCTTCATTTACTCGGGCAAGCGACATTTGGCCTTGTTTAAACTCATTATCGTTAATTAATTTAAAATCAATTTTATTAAACTCATTACAAAGTAGGTCACCCTGCTGGGTCTCGCCTTCTTTACAATTAGGTTGAATATATAAACGCTTATCACGATAAACAATTTTATCGCCCGGTAAACCAATAGCACGTTTTATATAATCTACTCGCTCATCTAACGGGTATTTAAAAACAACAATATCGCCGCGTTCAGGCTCGCCTACATCTACAAGCTGGCTGCGCCATACTGGGTCTTTAATCCCGTACGAGTACTTTTGTACTAAAATAAAGTCGCCCACCAACAGGGTTGGCATCATTGAACCTGACGGTATTTGAAAAGGCTCAAAAATAAACGACCTAAAAATAGTAATAGCTGCAATCATCGGAAAAATCGACTTTGCAGTTTCTGTAATTGCCGGCTCAGGTGCTATTAACGCCGCTGTTTCTTCATCAAGCTGGCCACCGGCAGATGTTTGGGCAAGCGCCAAACGCTCTTGCCTTTTTGGCGCATACATTAGGTGGTCAATTAACCATATTAAACCTGAGCCTAACGTTAATAACACCAATAAAACTGAGAAATAACCAGCCATCTATAATCCTTTGTTTTTATTTACCAACTTTCAAAATAGCTAGAAACGCTTCTTGCGGTACTTCTACGTTACCCAATTGCTTCATTCGTTTTTTACCATCTTTTTGCTTTTGCAGTAGCTTTTTCTTACGACTCACATCACCACCGTAACACTTAGCGATTACATTTTTACGTAATTGCTTAACCGTGGTGCGGGCAATAACATGTTGTCCTATTGCAGCTTGAATCGCAATATCAAACATTTGACGCGGAATAAGCTCTTTTAACGCATCAGCAAGTTGGCGGCCGCGTGATTGTGCACTGTCGCGGTGAACAATTATAGCGAGCGCATCAACACGTTCACCATTGATAAGTATATCAACACGTACCATGTCTGATGTTTGAAAGTGCTTAAAGTTGTAATCAAGCGATGCAAAACCACGACTGGTTGACTTTAATTTATCAAAAAAGTCCATAACCACTTCAGCCATAGGTAGCTCATAAGTTACAGCGACTTGCTTGCCGTGATAACTCATTTTAGTTTGCATACCACGTTTTTCTACACACAGAGTAATAACGCTACCTAAAAACTCTTGCGGTACAAGTATGTTTGCCTCTACCACTGGTTCGCGTATTTCAACAATATCATTTACCGCCGGTAAGTCAGACGGGTTATCAATTTGACTCGTACCTTCTTTGGTTACTACTTCGTAGATTACAGTAGGTGCCGTGGTAATTAAATCAATATCGTATTCACGCTCTAAACGCTCTTGAATAATTTCCATGTGTAGCATACCTAAAAAGCCACAGCGGAAACCAAAACCCAGTGCTGTTGAATTTTCAGGTTCAAAAAATAACGACGCATCATTTAAGCTTAGTTTATTAAGCGCATCGCGGAACGATTCATAATCATCAGAGGCAATAGGGAACATACCTGCATATACTTGCGGCTTAATTTTTTGAAAGCCTGGTAAACGCACTGGTGCCGCATTTTTTTGATGCGTAATCGTATCGCCCACTGGGGCGCCGTGTATTTCTTTAATACCGGCAATAACAAACCCTACTTCGCCGGTACGTAAAATACCCGTGTTGGTTTGTTTAGGGGTAAAAATACCCACGTGATCAGCTGTATGTACTTGCTCGTTCGACATTATTTTTATTTTGTCGCCGGCACGTAGTTCACCGTGCTTAATACGCACTAGTGATACAACACCTTGGTATGGGTCAAACCACGAGTCAATAATAAGCGCCTGCAAAGGTTGATCTTTTTCACCTACCGGTGGTGGAATATCCTTTACAATCATTTCAAGTACTTCAGCAATACCAACACCAGTTTTTGCACTACATTGCACAGCGTCTAGGGCATCAATACCAATAATGTCTTCAATTTCTTCTGCTACACGAAGCGGATCGGCTTGCGGTAAATCTATTTTATTTAAAACAGGGATTACTTCTAAATCCATTTCGATGGCGGTATAACAGTTTGCCAGCGTTTGTGCTTCAACACCTTGTCCGGCATCAACAACTAAAAGCGCACCTTCACATGCCGCTAAAGAGCGAGAAACTTCATAAGTAAAGTCAACGTGCCCTGGTGTATCGATAAAGTTAAGTTGGTAGGTTTCGCCATCGTTAGCAGTGTAGTTAAGCGTTACACTTTGCGCTTTAATGGTAATACCGCGCTCACGCTCGATGTCCATTGAATCTAACACTTGCTTTTGCATTTCGCGGTCTGTTAAGCCACCACAAACCTGGATCAAACGATCTGAAAGGGTCGATTTACCATGGTCAATATGGGCGATGATCGAAAAATTACGGATATGCTTCATAAACTGGATTCTAAACTTCTATTTTAATAGGCTAAGTACGAACACCTGAGTGACTTGAAAATACTTATTGGGTATAAGTGCTATATAAGTGGCTAAATGCGCTTTAGATAATCAAATTTTTGATTGCCTTTTTACCCTGTATTTCCAAGTTACTCTGGTATAAAACGGCAATTTTACATTTAATTGGCCTTAATCACCATCTATTTGCGTTAAAGGAAGGCTAATTGGATGAATTTTTATCACTTTTACATCATGCCTGAGTGTTTTTACTTTGCTTTTAGCTAAAAAGTAACCACCTACACCGCCCAAAGCGGCGAATAATATTTGCCATCCCTGCGCTAAAAGTAGTAATTCGGCACTAATAAATGCAAGCGTTAATCCTAAAAATAAAGGCAGCATGTATACAGCAAAAGCATGTTTGACTAGATGCGAATCATCTAATGAGAGCGTTACTTTTTGGCCCACTTCTACAGGAGTATCAAATTGATATGGAAAGGTTTTTTTATCGCTACCAAAGAGTTTGGCAAAGACTTGCGAGCCACAGCGACCATTACACCCTTCGCAGGCTTTTTTTTGCTGGGCTTCTAAGTGGGCAGTGGTGCCATCTAGGGCAACCACTGTAAGTGTTTGTTCAATCATAACAACCCTTACGAATTGTTTATAATGCGCGAGTCACTGACTCAGCAATTGCCTTTGCGGTTTGGCTTGGCACATTACCAACAACGGATACATCAAAGTTTCCGCCATTATGCACATAAATTGTCGTTGCGCCAGAAGTTAATGATCCGCTTAAGCGGCGACCTGGTAAGGGGCGCTGTACAAAAACAGAAATTTCAACAAACCCGTCAGAATATAAATAATAGTCAGTAAGTTCGTTGTTTAAATCAAGTTTATGGCGGTCTGATTTTAGTAATTTAAAGCCATTAGGTAACCAACCAATGCGCCAGTTTGTTGCATTACTTTTTTCACCTTCCAGTGCGTTACCTGGTAACGGCGTTGGAAAATTACGGTTGAGCACTTCTAAAATCATCGGTGCTGGTTGCTCTGTTACGCTAATATGGGTTAACTGTAGCTGCTCTAATGCTTCACCTTGGTGGTTAACATAAGCGGCTTTTAATAACAGCGATGACTCTGTATCAAGCCAAATCCAATAGTTATATTTGTATTCATCTTTTGATTCTATTCTCACCAGTTGCGCCGCTCGCCCTGCAATACGGCCTTTACCACCTAGCACAAAATCATATTGGCTGCTTAGCGCTTCAATATCTTTAAATAATACTTCAGGTATTGGCCCAGCAATGGAGTCTGTATTTATAGAATATGGCTGCGATTGCGGTTCAAAGTAGGTTACTTGGTCGTTAATTCTCACCATTTCTAAGCCCGCGCCATTAAGTAAACTTAAATGCTCAAGCTCTGTTTCACCTTGCTTTGCATGCACCCAACGGTAAGGTTCCATGGCTTTACCCTTTACCACCACAAAAGAGGCGTCAAAATTGCGGGTATGCACTGCGTTCGCCATGTTTAGTAATAAATCTTTGGCGGGATTTGTGTCGTTAGCAAAAACATTAAAGCTTAATACCAACGACAGAACAAAAGTGATTACTTTCATTTAATTAGTTTTTTTCCTCTTGCGCTTTGTCACTATTTTGCGCTGTTTGCAAAGAGTGTGCAACACGTGCTTGACGTTGATGCTCTAAAACTAACGCGCCAATGCGTTGTTGCTGTAATTCGCGTAAACCTTGCTCAGCGTTTTCAAGAGCAGGTTCTGATGAATAACTCACCGGCGACGCCATACCTGTTAATGGGGTAGTTTGTAAAAGCGGAATTTCGCTTTCTTGCTCGCCCGCACCTTGCGGCAAGGTATTTACGCCAACAATGGCAAACATAGCTACGCTTGCAGCAATAGCAAGTTGTGCAACCGGCTTACGCCAATTAAACGCCACTACTTTGTTGTCTTGCTGCGTTTCACTGTGCTCGGTATCTGGAGCTTTGTTTGCTGTCGATTGGGTGAAATCGGCATACACAGGCTCACTTTCAAGTGCTAAGGCGATGTTATCGCTTATATCGATGTGTATGTCGTTGTTATTTTTTTGAGCACGCATCGCATCACCAATTAGCGCATATCGACCAAACGTAGCAACATCCTGATCAGAAATTTTACCCTCTGCAAGGTGTTGTTCGCCGTCAAGTAATGCTGATAACGTTTCGCTATCCAACTTGTTAACGTGTGCTTTTGTCATACTAAGACTCGCCTATTAATGGGTTTAATTTATTATCTATTGCTTCTCGGGCTCTAAAAATACGCGAACGTACTGTCCCAACAGGGCAATCCATTACCACGGCTATTTCTTCATAGCTCATCCCTTCGATTTCTCTTAGGGTAATCGCGGTTTTAAGGTCTTCAGGCAAACTATCAATCGTATTAAAAATAACAGCGCGTACTTCGTCGCTTAACAGTAAGTTTTCAGGCGATGCGTTTGAACGCATCGAATCCGCACCGTCATAAAACTCGGCATCTTCAGCGTCTATATCGTTTGCTGGCGGTTTACGGCCCTGAGCTACTAAATAATTTTTAGCACAATTAACGGCAATACGGTATAACCACGTATAAAAGGCACTATCACCTCTAAAGTTTGGAAGTGCACGGTAGGCCTTAATAAATGCCTCTTGTGCTACATCTGCAATATCGCCTTGGTTAGACACATAACGTGAAATTAACCCTGCAATTTTGTTCTGATACTTCTTTACTAATAGGTTGAAGGCGTTTTTATCTCCTTGCTGGACCCTTTTTACAAGCGCTAAATCTAATTCCTGCTCGCTCATTCGAGCCGGTACTCCTCTGTTTGATTCTTGCTGGTTATTCATAGTGTCGCCATTGTTCACAAATACTCTGACCTCTTTATGAATAAAAAGTTCTGCTTAATATTATTTTTTTATAAAATAGTCGTAAATAACGGCGCTAAGCCATTAAAATCACTACGTAGTAATATGACAAATATGATACAACTACACTATTAAAAACAAATATTGCTCTAATTTGAGCATTGTAACCGCAAAGTACCTCTGACATGAACCAAAATAAACATCATATTGCTGATGTCGCTATTATCGGTAGCGGCGCGGCGGGCTTATCTCTTGCATTGTCTTTAGCTAACTATTGTAATGTTACTGTGATCAGTAAAGGTGCCCTCACCGAAGGCTCTACACTGTATGCACAAGGCGGGATTGCCGCAGTATTTGATAAAAAAAACGACAGCATAGAATCACATGTTGAAGATACCCTTGATGCCGGCGGTGGTTTATGTGACCGAGAAGCTGTGCATTATACTGCAAGTAATGCGCATCAGTGTTTACAATGGCTCATTGAGCAAGGCGTTCCTTTTGATATGGAGTTTGATAGCAAAGGAAAAGAGCGCTTTCATTTAACCCGCGAAGGCGGACACAGCCATCGCCGTATTTTACATGCAGCCGATGCCACAGGTAAGGCCGTACAAACCACGTTAATTAGCCAAGTTAAAGCGCATAAAAACATTACCTTGCTCGAGCAATACAATGCTATCGATTTGATTAGTGATAAAAGCTTAGGTAAGCCGGGTTCGCATATTCATGGCATGTACGTGTGGAATAAAAAAGCAAAAAAAGTAGAAACTATTTCAGCTAAATTTGTAGCGCTCGCAACAGGGGGGGCAAGCAAGGTGTATTTGTACACTTCAAACCCTGATGTATCTAGCGGTGACGGTATTGCCATGGCGTGGCGTGCAGGCTGTAGGGTAGCCAATATGGAATTTAACCAGTTTCACCCCACAAGCCTTTATCATCCAGAGCTACAAAACTTCTTAATTACCGAAGCTATGCGCGGTGAAGGAGCGTATTTAAAGCGCCCCGACGGCACTCGCTTTATGAAAGACTTTGACGATAGAGAAGAGCTGGCACCGCGCGACATAGTAGCCCGTGCTATCGATTTTGAAATGAAGCGTTTAGGTGCAAATTGTGTATACCTAGATATTAGCCACAAAGATAAAGACTTTATTATTGAGCACTTCCCTACTATTTACGCAAAGTGTTTAAGTGTAGGGCTGGATATAACCAAAGAAGCCATCCCGGTTGTTCCTGCCGCGCATTATACGTGTGGCGGTGTAATGAGCGACTTTAACGGTAAAACCGATTTAGATAACTTATACGCTGTAGGCGAAGTAGCCTACACAGGTTTGCACGGCGCTAACCGTATGGCGAGCAATTCATTATTAGAGTGCATTGTGTTTGCTCACGCTGCCGCAAAAGATATTTTAAGTAAACTTGAGCATGCGCCAGCACCACTTGCGCTGCCAAGCTGGGATGAAAGCCGAGTCAGTAATTCTGATGAAGAAATTGTTATTACCCATAACTGGCACGAACTGCGGTTATTTATGTGGGATTATGTAGGCATTGTGCGCTCAACTAAACGCCTAGAACGAGCACTGCACCGTGTTGAGTTATTACAACAAGAAATACATGATTATTACGCAAACTTTAGAGTAAGTAATAACTTATTGGAGCTTCGTAATTTAGTGCAAGTAGCCGAGCTGATAATTAGAAGTGCAATGCAGCGTAAAGAAAGCCGCGGCCTTCACTATACGATTGACTATCCTGAGCAAAATGAAAACCCAACACCCACTATTTTGATTCCACCTCGCCATTAATGGCAATCAATGCTACGCGCTTTAAACGTGCGTAGCTTTGCTTATTTACACCATTAGCTGAAATAATAAGCCATTGGCGTTTATTAAAACCTTTAATGTGTAACCACACACTGGTATTTAATATTTTTGTTTTAGGGGTTATTTGCCCCTGAACCTTTAAATTTTCGTTTTCAAAGCGTATTTGCTTAGGCTCTAAAATAATAACGCCACTTTCAGGGTGAATAGCCACTATTTTTTGCCATACCCAGTAAAACGCAATTGTATTTACAGTTATACAAACAACAATGCTAAAAAAAGAGCTTAAATAAAGCCCTAATACCACACTTAATAAGCAGAAAAACAGCACCACAGGCCGCTGTTCTGCTTTGTTATTTACTACCGTAAACCTATACACGAACTCGGTCTAAAATTAGCGATACCATGGTATTAAGCTCAGCATCTTTACATTCTTCATGGCCCATAAACCATGCAAATAAATCAGGGTCTTCTTGGGTTAGCAAACGCTGAAATACAGCCTGTTGCTGTGCATTTAACGAATCATACGCCTGCTCTACAAATGGCATAAACAAAACATCTAACTCTAACATGCCGCGGCGACAAGCCCAGCGTATACGTGCTTTACTATGAATTTCAGTCATTTTAAACCTCATACTTAATTGTCCCGAGTTTAACAAATACCCGCCTAATTAGCAGCTATTAATCTGTGTTCAAATAATAAAAAACTGCCCGCCTTCGTTGCTGTACCCTTGGTTATAACTGCGTTATTATGTCTACTCATTTGTATTGCACAGAAGGTTTTTATGTCGAGCGTTTATGCATGTCCGTTATCTCACCAACTTATTAGCCTAACCGGTGCGGATAAATTGTCTTATCTTCACGGACAAATCACTCAAGATCTCAATAAACTATCTAACAGCAATTATTTATGGGCTGGTCACTGCAGCGCCAAAGGCAAGTTGTGGGGTGTGTTTAAATTATTTTCTCACCAAGATAGCTACTACTTAGCAGGTTCACAGCCTGAGGTAGAGAAGTCGCTCAGTGAGCTAAAAAAATACGCTGTGTTTGCCAAAGTAGATATTGATGTTTCTACGAACAGATTAATCGGGTTGATCAGTGACGATTTAACCCCTGTACTAGAAAAACTTGATATTCGTTTTTCTGATGACCAAACGGCCTGTGATTTCCCAAGCGGTAAAGCCCTTAAGTTAGCGCCAAATCGCGTTTTACTAATGGTTGATAGCCAATTTAGTATGCCAGATGATGTCTCTACATTAGATAACTGCGCACTATGGCAAGAAGCCGCAATAAAAGCGGGCGAGCCACAATTAAATAGTGACGCCATTGGCGAATACGTACCACAAATGGTAAACCTTCAAGCGATTAACGGCATTAGTTTTAAAAAAGGCTGTTACACCGGCCAAGAAACGGTTGCCCGTATGAAGTACCTAGGTAAAAACAAACGCGCTATGTATATTGTTACAGGTAAAAGCGATGGCCTACTTGAAGAGCCAGAGCTTGAAACCCAAGTGGGCGAAAACTGGCGCCGCGCTGGTAAACTAATTGCCCAAAGCTATAACGAAAATAGCCAAACCTTATTTGGCCTTGTTGTGCTGCCAAACGATACACCAAGTACACACGTACTTCGTGCAAAGCACACCCCTCAGGTAGAGCTAAGCATTCTGCCTCTACCTTACTCTCTTGAAGATGAATAAATAGGAATGACTATGATCGTTGCACCAAACACAGTAGTAAAAATGCATTATTCAGTACTGGATAACGATGGCAATACCATTGATAACTCTTTTGATGGCGAGCCACTGGTTTTTATTATTGGCACAGGCTACTTAATCCCAGGGCTTGAAAATGCACTCCAAGGCAAGCAAGCCGGTGATACATTAAATGTAAAAGTAGAACCTGAAGAAGGCTACGGCGAACGTCACGATAACCTAATGCAAGCGGTGCCTAAGTCGATGTTTGATGGCATGGAGATTGAAGTAGGTATGCAATTTAGAGCGTCAACTGATGATGGTGATCAATCTGTGATGATTATCGAGATTCAAGATGAAGACGTTATAGTTGATGGCAACCACCCGCTTTCGGGTATTACCCTTAATTTTGATGTAGAAATTTTAGAGGTGCGCGAAGCAACCGAAGAAGAGCTTGCGCACGGCCACGTGCACGGTGAAGGCGGCTGTGGTCACGATCACTAATCATACCGCCGTTTATAAAAAAAGCGCCTAAGGCGCTTTTTTTATAACATATTGTTGTAGGTCGCGGTTTTTATTGGCGCCGGTTCCTCTAAAGGGGTTTCACAGGGTGTTATTTTACCCTCAAGCGCACGTAATAAGCCTTGCTGATCGTTTGTTCCCACTCGGTACTTAGTACCGTCTTTTAAGGTTAACTGTAGCGCACTAAACCCGGATACAGAATACACCCACCCATCATGTGTAATACGAATACCAATACCATGACGGTAAGAGTTTTGCACCGCTTTAGCCTCTACTATGTCCGCAAGTGCTAAACGTTGCCCCGCAACGCCAGGGCCAAAAGCCCAACTAATTGTTTGCTCGTCAACTTTTACAGTTAAACCATGAAACAAAAAACCGACTAAAACCAATACACCGGCAAATACCATTAATGGCACATCAGCGCCCATTAAGTTCCAGGCTAGGGCTACAAAGCCGCCTATCCATGCTAAAACAAAAAATATAAACATCGCATATTGTTTATGCTGATACATAACGCTCTCTTTATTATTAAAAACTGTACACCAACGTGGCGCTTAATTCTGAGTCGTATTTAAGGTTATCGTCTTCAGGTTTTGAATTATAACGATACATATAGGCAAACTTTAACGATACCGCACCTATGACTTGGCTAATCAAAGCGGTTTCTGACTTCAAACGCGAATTTAACCCCGACAAAGACTGCTCAATACTCACATCTTGATTAAAGCGCGTGCGCTTAGATACCAAACGCTCCCACTGCATTGCAATACGTACTAAATAACCGGTTTTGTTTTCATCTTCTTCGCTTACCTCTGATTCATCATCAGCGACAGAGCGATATAAGCCTGGGCCAATATCAATATCTACTTTATTTTTTACACCTTGGTAAACTCTGGCACCATAGCCTGTAGCCACCGTACTTTTGTAATCTAGGCCGCTAAATTTATCTTCTTCGTAGTCACCGTAAATAAAAAATGAAGAGTTTTTAACGCCCACTTTGTAGTTACCCTGTGCAGAGACAAAAATACGGTCTGCCGTTACATCGGTTTGCCCTGTATCTTCGTTTTGATCTCGTTTATACAGGGTGTCTAATTTAAATTGGTTACGCCAATTTTCGAAGTCTTGGTATAAATTTCCTCTAAACTTAAAGCTGGTAGAGTTAGTATTACCCTTACTTAAAATCAAGCCAAATTCCGTATCGCCATAGAGCATTTCGCCTTTATGTAGCTCGTGAATTTCTTCATCAGAGAGTTGTCCATATTCATGAAAGTCTTCAAATGGATCAACAGCCCAACATCGGCTGCTCATTATTAAAAACACGAATAGTAAATACTTATGCACGGTAAACTCTCTTGCACATACAAACAAAACTGCTTACTCAGCGTGCTCTGTTTCTTTCCACAAAATATGACAAAACGGCGCGTCTTTATCACGGCTAATTAAAATTTTTGCAAATAACACATCTTCGTTTTCAAACTCTAACCCCACTAGCACTTGCACAAATAACTCCGGCTCTATTTCAAGTGCAACAAAGTTTTGCCATTGCTCATCAGGCTCGCCTTCTTCAATAAACCCAAGCTCTTCTCGGTATTCGTTAAAGTCTTCAACATCTTGTTCGCTAAGATTATTTGGCGCCAGCTCTAAAAAAATATCGTACGCTTGATGGGTAACTTCTTCTTCGCTATATAAACGTGGGCCTGACATGGGTAAAACCTCAATGCATTTTAAGTGCGCACATAATATCAAAACTCATCTGTGTTTTGAGAAAAAACAGCTAAAAATAATGACTTTTTTGTTACCAGCTCATGCGCAGTTAAGCTTAAATAAGATTCAAAGTGCTTTGACTAAAAAAGTTAAAAATAATTCAATTTATTTTTTATTATAAAACAAACCGTTACTTTACTTAGTAAGGCGTACATCATAAGCTCAAACACATAATAATAGGAGAGCGCAATGATAAAACTAGAAATACAACAAGGCATTGCTAACGTTATTTTAAGCCGCGCAGAAAAACAAAATGCACTTAGCTTTGATATGTTCATGCAATTAAACAGCACTATTAAACGTATCAAAAAAGATAAAAGTGTTCGCGCCGTAGTAATAAAAGGTGATGGTGAGCATTTTTGCTCAGGGCTTGATGTGGCTGCAGTGATGGCCTCACCATTAAACATTGTTAGGCTGTTGCTAAAATGGCTACCTGGCAATCAAAACCTAGCGCAAAAAGTGGTACTGGGCTGGCAATCGTTAAGCGTACCTGTGATTGCGCAAATAAACGGAAACTGTTTAGGGGGTGGGCTACAAATAGCATTGGGCGCCGACTATAGAATTGTTGATACCCAAGCAAAACTGGCCATTATGGAAGCGCGTTGGGGGCTATGCCCCGATATGGGCGCTAATGTAGTGCTTGCTGGTTTATTAAAGCGCGACCAAGCGCTGTGGCTGGCAAGCCATGCCAATCCTATTAGTGCACACACGGCCTACGAGCTGGGGTTAGTCACAGAGCTTACAGACAATACCGAACAGGCCACACAGCGCATGTTAAATATATTACGTGAACGCTCCCCCGATACACTGGCAGCGATAAAGCGCGTTACTCAACAAAGCTACACAACAAACCAACGACAAATTTTAGCTAAAGAAACGTTTAGCCAAATTCGCTTGTTACTCAATCCTAATACTAAAAAAGCAATTGCCAAAGCAAAAGGGAAAACAGATATAAGCTATGCAAATTCAAAGCGCTGGTAAGACTAAATTAGCATTTAATAATAGTGCGTATTTGCTAACGTTAATTTCTTTCTATATTAATGAGCCATTATCATGAAGTACTTGCTTAGCAGTGCAATTATTTTACTGTGCTTAGGGTGTGCTAAATTAATAATGCACTTAATTGGTGGCAGCTTCCCTGCGCCGCTCCTTGGCATGGTTATTTTACTGAGTTTATTACTGTTAGGTGTAGTGAAAGAGCACTATATTAAGCCCTCGGCCTCCCCTATTTTAAATATTATGCCAATATTTTTTATACCCGCGGGGGTAGGATTTATCGAGCACATTGCACTTATTAAGCTGCATTGGCCCTATTTGGTTTTGGTTATTTTGCTCGTCCCTGCCAGTACGCTTTTACTGGTAAGCAGCGTTGTTGGCTATGTTAAAGGTAAAAATAACAATGACTGAGCTGCACCTTACGCTATGGTACTTAACAACTCCCGCTATTATTTTGCTGTTTTTATTATTAAGAGCGTTTAATAAACACTGGCAGCACAGCATAGTAAAGTCGCTCACCAACCCGGTGTTTTTAAGTATTGCGATTATTGCCTTAGTGCTTGTTAATTTAAAATTACCTTATGCTGATTTTTCCACGCATAGCCAACTACTTAGTTGGCTATTAGAGCCTGCTATAGTGGCACTGGCCTTACCTTTGTATCAGCAGTTTATACATGTCAGAAAAAATCTACTGTTAATAGTAAGCACGTGTAGCTTAGGCATTATTAACGCCACTGTGGTGGCTTTTATTTTAAGTATTTTATTTGATGTACCCGCCAATTTAAGCGCCTCCGTAGCTGCATTAAGTGTAACTACGCCTATTTCGTTAATAGTTACTGAGTCTTTAGGGGGGATTAGTTCTCTTGCCGCAGCATTAGTTATATTTATTGGCTTACTAGGTGCACTCTTTGGGTTAATGCTCATTAAGTGGATAGGTGTTAATAACCACCAAGCTCAAGGAATAGCAATGGGAACTGCGTGCCATGCTATAGGCACCGCAGCAGCACTGGACGAGCACTCAAAAATAGGCGCGTTTTCCTCGGTTGCTATGGCTTTAAGCGCATTATTAACCGCCATAATAGTCCCCGTGCTATATCCTTTTTTAGTCAACACTTTGCTATAGTTAGCAAAAAATGATTACGCAATATAAAGAGCCCACTATGATCAGTTCTGAAATAGAACAATTTGAAAAATACTACACCATGCTCACTGAGTATTTAGTTACCTACAGCATGCAAATTGTGGGTGCCGTTTTTATTCTTATACTGGGTTTGTGGGTGGCTAAAAAACTCTCAAATTTAGTCGCTAAATTGATGGCTCGTCACAACATCGATATCACGCTTACCAGCTTTGTCAGTAACGTGGTAAAAGTATTGCTTATTGTGATGGTTGTAGTGATAGCGCTTGGCAAAATAGGCATTAGTGTTACCCCCTTTGTAGCGGCTATAGGTGCTGCTTCTCTAGGTGCGGGTTTGGCCTTACAAGGGATGCTTTCAAACTACGGCGCAGGCCTTGCTATTATTGCCACGCGCCCTTTTGTGGTAGGCGATACCATTGAAGTAAAAGGGGTCAGCGGCCAAGTAAAAACAATTGAACTGGGTTACACCATTTTAATTGATGAAGAAAAGGTAGAAATCACTATTCCTAACAAGCACATAGTGGGTGAAATTATTCACAACTCGTTTAGCTACTCGTTAGTTAAAGGAGAAATAGACATAGCCTATACTGCTTGCGCTGATACCGCTGTTAGCCTTATTGAAGAAGTGTTAAAGGCTCATGACCAGGTGGCTCAAAACCCTATTTCTCAAGTAGGCATAGAGCGCTTTGCCGATAGCGGCGTAACCATTAGTTATCGCTATTGGGTGCCTACAACCAAAATAATAGAAACCAAACTTGCTATTAACGCAGGCGTTTATAAAGCCATTAATAGCGCTGAGATAGAAATACCCTTTCCGCAGCGGGTGGTTACTATTAAAGAACGCGACCTTTCTTAATAAAAAACAAAGCCGCTTAATGCGGCTTTGTTGTTTTATAGCTTAAAGCAGTAATAAACTGCCTAACCCTAAAAAGGTCACAAACCCAACTATATCGGTAACCGTGGTTAATATTACCGAGCCAGAAAGCGCAGGGTCTATTTTCATTTTGTCTAAAATAGACGGTATAACAACCCCAGCTAACGACGCAGCCACTAAGTTAAGCAATATAGCAACGGTAATTGTAATGCTTAGCATTATGTCGCTAAACCAAACAAAGGTGAGCGCGCCAATCACTAATGCCCACACTAAGCCGTTCACCGCACCCACCCGTAGCTCCTTTTTTAAAAGTGCATTGCGGTTAGAGTCGGTTACCTGGCCAAGCGCTAAACCGCGCACTATTACCGTTAAAGTTTGACTCCCGGCGATTCCGCCCATAGAGGCCACCACAGGCATAAGTACCGCCAGTGCCACAACCTGCTCTATTGTTGCGCCAAATAAGCCAATAAACCAAGATGCTAAAAACGCAGTGGCTAAATTTATACCCAGCCAAATTCCCCGGTTTTTAGCACTTTTTCTTACACTGGCAAACAGGTCTTCGTCTTCGCGTAAACCACCAGCTTTGGCCGCAGCTTCGTCGGCAATTTCTTGGCGTAGTTCGTATGCCGAGCTAATGGTTAAACGCCCGACTAATTTGTTATCGGTATTAACCACCGGCATGGCCATTTTTTCACTGTGAATAACCACTTCTGCCGCTTCGTATAAATCATCATCAGCATGCAATGATGAAAAATCATAGTTTGCCAGCGCCAATAGGTTATCGCCTTCATCGGCTTTTATTAAATCATTTACTGCAAGTTCACCTATTAGGCTGCCTTGGCGGCTAACTAAATACACAACTTCGCTGTATTGCGGCAAACCTTTGTGCAGTAATTTTTTAACGCCTGCAATTGTTGCTTTTTCAGTTATTTTTAGAAAGTCGAAACCAACCCAGTGACCTAATTGCTCAGGCGGATACTGCTGAGCAAGATCGTATTGTTTCGTTTGTGCTTCATCGAGTTGCTTTTTAGCATAATCAACAAAGCGCTCAGGAATAACCTCTTCAAGCTCAAGTAATTCTTCAACATTCACTTCATCTAATAGCGCGTATGCCTCGCTATCATCTAAGGTTTGTAGTAACCATAAGCAGCTGTCATCGCTCAGGGTGACAAATATTTCATGCTGCGTGTCTTTATCTAATAGCTGCCAAATTTCTAGACGCTGTTCTTTTGGGATGGCTTCAAAAAGTAGCGATAGGTGCTCAGTAGATAAATTAAGCTGTGCATCGGCTAAAAGCTGGCTTTTTTGCGTGTGTGTTTCGCATTGTAATAAATCGTTTATTAGCTGCGGTAGTTGGTCGACTGGATACTCAATCATCTTGAAACCTTAAATTTAAAAATGCACATTGCTTATAGTTTACTTGAACAATAAAAAATTGCAGAAAAAACCTAAACTTATTAAGACGCTTTAAGCTTTGATGGTTGAAACTGCGCTCATTATTTTTGCGCATTGTAGGGGTAAAAACACCAGCGATACTACTGTTTATTTTAAAAATTAAAAAAAAATTTTTGGCCTTATTTTTAGCCAAAAAAAAGCCCATAACGCTAAGCTGTTATGGGCAAAGTCACACAATGAAAAAAGGGGAATTAAAATCTATCGGTTAAGTTACGTATTAGGTCAGAGTTTACAAACTGCGTGACCATTGCAGCACCCCATGCATATGCACGTTGTATTGGGTAGCCTTTAAATATCCAGCGTTTACGAACATGGTTAAAACGCTGTAAATACTGCTGCTTAGCACGCGGCAAAGGTGTACTACTTAGCTTATCCCACGCTTTATATACGCCCGACATGTCAGAGCCGCGCATAAAACGTTGCAACCAACGCGCAAAGCGCGAAAAGCTAATGGTTGACTGAAAATCAATGATATAAGGCTTGCCATCGCTACCACATAATATATTGCCCATATTACGTAAATCTAAATGCACAATGCCTAGGCGGTGCATTTTTGCAACTTGGCGTTCAAGCTCAATAAAAAATTCAACAGGCAACGTCTCACCCTGGTGTATTAAGCTCCTAAGCGGCGTGCCTTCTATGTAGTCATACGCCACCGCTATCGGCGATAAACGGCTAAACCGATTAGCAACTGCATCAAGCTGTGCTAAGCGGCTCAACCCTTTAAATTCTTGATTTACAGAAAGCTTGGCAAAGGTTTTACGAATAAACCACGGGCTTTGGCTAAAGTCTTTTACTATTAAGTCAAACGTATCATCTTTGTACCTGTATACAATTGCGTTCGCAAAACGCCCTTTATGAACAACACTTAAATACTGTTGCATAAATACATGTTCAGGAAACTGCTGCTGTAATTGTGATAACAACTTATTTTCAATCATAACAAACCTAACAAGATGATAACTTTAATTGCCTAGGCAACTATATTAGCAAAGTTGGATTTGCCGCACAATTAGATCTAGTACTTAGCAGGCTAAGTTTTTATTGAAACAGTATCGCTAAAATGTTGATAATCTTTTTTAGAGATTTAAGAAGGTGTATCTAGGTTGTTTATTGCTCGGTTTAGTAAGTCCATAACGCTGTGTTTTTCATTTTCAGAAAAACCGCTAAGTGCTTTTTCGTACACTTGATTTACTAAGGGCATTATTTGCGGATAAAGCGCTTTGCCTTTATCACTTAAACTTAAAAGTGTAGAGCGTTTATCAAACTCACATTGTGTTTTTTCAATTAAGTCTTTTTCTTCTAAACGCTTTAACAAACGGCTCATCGCCCCTTTATCGTACACCATATGATCGCTCAGTCCGGCTAATGTGTTTACTGAGCCACGCGCTAATAGCACTACCACAATATATTGCGCAGAGGTTAAGTCCATACAATCGAGTTGGGCATCAATGTGTGTGGCAATTTTTGAACGTAAAAACGATATCAACCGGCCTAGGTCTTGCTCTGCTACGAGCGTTTCGGGGTCGGCGTTTTGTACTGAAGGCATACTTTGTTGCATATAAGGGTTACTCTGTTTATTCAAAATGCGTGTAATAGACTACACATAATTAATAAAATTCCCTAGGGTTAGCGTACTTTCAAAAATAAAAATTTGCTCTAGCTAGGGTCTGGCATGTTTGGCGTTAATACTGCGTTATCGCCTATGCCTGTGCAGCAACCTTAAAATATAAGCACAGCTTTACCAAATAAAAGTACGTTGCTAAAAATTCAACCTCAAAAAGCAAACAGCCTCTAAACCATTTTGTATTTAAAATAAAAAGCCGCAACATAAGTTGCGGCTAGTAGTGGTTTATGCAATGACGTTTTAAACCTTAAACTGCCCTATTAATTGTCCTAAGTTTTCACCGCGCCCTGCTAAATGCTGGCTAACCTCAGAGGTGGCCTTACTTGCTTGGGTTAGTTCATTAACAATTTCTTGAATGGCAAACACATTACGGTTTATCTCTTCTGTCACTGAGCTTTGCTCTGTTGCAGCGGTTGCAATTTGCGTACTCATGTCGTTAATGGTGGTAACCGACGTAGTCACAGCGCCTAAACTTTGCGATATATCGCGCGATGACTCAACTGAGCGATTACAACTTGCTTGGCTCGCCTGCATGGCATTTACCGCGGCGCCCACTAGGTTATGTAATTCACTTAGCATTTCACTAATTTCATGGGTACTAAGTTGTGTACGACTCGCTAAGCTTCTTACTTCATCTGCCACCACGGCAAAACCCCGACCTTGCTCGCCGGCACGTGCGGCTTCTATGGCGGCGTTAAGTGCAAGCAAATTAGTTTGCTCAGCAATGCCACCTATTACACTAAGTACACTGTCTATTTTTTTAGATTGCTCACTTAAAGAATTTACCTGATCCGCAGCTAGGTTAATCTCGCCCATAAGGTCAGAAACTTCACTTAGTGAAATATCTACGCACTCTTGCGCTTTTGCCACTTCTAGCGTTGCCGTATGAGTAGACTCAGCAACTTGCGTGGTATTTTTAGCCACTTCGTGAGAAGTAGCCGACATTTCGGTAATCGCTGTGGCAACTAGGTCTGTTTCGTGGTTATGATTAAGCAGTTTATTTTCAAACAGTTTTGTTTGCGAATTAATATCGCTTGAGGCGTTTTTTACATCGTGAGTAACATCAGCCACATTACTTATAATGCTTTGCAGCTTGCTAACAAACACATTAAACGATTCGCCCAACTGCCCTATTTCATCGTGCGTATGTATAGCTAGGCGTTTTGTTAAGTCGCCTTCACCTTTAGCAATATCATCTAAGCTTTGGCCCATTATTTGGATAGGTTTAACCATAGCGTTAGACGCTAAAAGTGCGCCCACTACGCTAACCACAACCCAAAATAAGGCAATTAATAACAAGGTGGTTATTTTTTCGCGAGTATGCGATTGCATAGTTTGTTTATAATTTGCAAGCTCTGTTTGTATATCATCCATATAGGCACCCGTACCAATCATCCAATCGGTACCTGGTATCATTACGGCATAGCCTATTTTCTCTACTAACCCGTTGGTATTTGGCTTTTGAAAATGGTAATTAAATGCCCCGCCACCTTTACGTGCTTGCTCTAATAATCCAACAATTATTTTTTTACCATTTGGGTCTGTCATCCCTATTTTATTTTGCCCTTCAATAGCACTTCCTAACAAGGCATGGAACACACTAACGCCGCGTGTGTCGTAAATAAAAAAGTAACCGTCGTCACCAAAAGTAAGCTCCCTAAGGACATTTTTAACACTTTGTGTTGATCCGTTATCCAACTGATGGCGTACCAACTTGCTTGCTATTTCCACTTCGGTGGCAAGTAGCGTGTGTTTGTCTTTAATGAGTTTAGATTTAATTGTTTCAAAATTTTGTCGCTGGTTTTGCGATTCTAAATAGTACGAGCTGGCCATTAAGCTAATTAATAACAAGCTCAACGGTAAAATAGCCAGTAATAAAAGTTTATTTCTCAAGCTCAAATTACTCATTAACTCTCCGGTGTAAATGCGTAAAGCATTAAATTTAGTAACTTTAATAAATACTTATAGAACAGGTTTAATAAGGTTAAACCCACTATATGGATATAATATTAACGCCCACATATAGTTTTGATAGAAGTGAAGTGTTGCCAAGTTAATGGCGTTATTAGATATATTATAATTTTATATAAATCTTTGAACATACTAATGATGCGCTACATTAGTCTAATGCTAACTATTTTTATCTATAAAATCAGATTTAATAACCTAGGGTTTTATCAAAACAATTTGAAGAGCTTGAGTACGAAACTTTTATGCTGCAGTAGAACCGTTGTACCATTAATGGTAACTTACAAAAGTAAAGCTAACTTTAATTAAAAAGGACATATCTTTAATGAAAAAAGGAATTACCACGCGCTTTAATATCTTTGCAACCATAGCTTTGTGGGCTATTAGCTTGTTGTGTACGTTAATGACGTTTGATGTAGGGAGTACATATCAAACGAATAGCCTTATTGATATTTATATACAAACATTCACAGTAAAAATGGCGCTATTGCTAGCAATGTGGATTATAAGCGCCTGTATTTTGTCGGCACTATTTAAAGAAGTTTGGAACCGTTTAATTTCAGACATCTTCAACCTTCGCTTAATTGGTTTGAACGAGTCTTATACCTTATGTGTTTTAATAACATGGCTGTTATTGAGTTGAATCTTTGCACTTTAATTTTGAGTAAAGTGACCTGCTTAGTATTGGCAATAAAAAATTGCCAATACTTTTTATGCTAACGTGATTACTAACCATGAAACATATATTACTTACTCACCCAGCGCGCTTTAAAACCACGCGTATCAACATGTATAAATGCACCGCGATGCGATTTTGGCCCGTAAACACCTAAACCGCCAAGTAAACCTTTAAATGATTCTCGCTTAGCGAGCGACTCCACTATGCTAGCCATAGCTTGTGCATCGCCAATAGAGTGCTTGCCGTCGTTGTTTATATCATCCATACGGTAGTCGCCGTCATTATCTATAAATATATCGGCAGCATCGCCAAAAACATGGCGGCTAAGCTTTACGTTACCAATGGCTTTGTTGTAATAAGGGGTGCGGTAACCGCTCATTACCACCATATTTTTAACCGGTATGTTTTCTAAAATCAGCTCTTTGCGTATTTTTTCAAGTTTAAGTAACAACTTGTTTTGTAAAAATAAGTATTTAGGGTGCTTACTTCGTTGCTTACTCACAAATTCTTTAAGAGAAAAATGCGGTGATATTTTTATATTTTCGTTCTCTGGGGTCACCTTTACAAAACCATCGGGCACTATGTAATGCTTACTATCTTTAATTTGTGAGGGCGTTGGGTAATGGCCAATGTGGTAATATTTAAGCTTTCCACCTTGTACTTCATCTGCAGGTACTTTAACAAACACATTAATTGTCATACGTTGCTTTTTGTCGGGGGATTCAATAATTACCCGTGTTAAGCCAGGCTTTTTAGGCGCCTGCCACTGCCAGCGGTTTGTATCCGTTAAGGTGGCGTTGCTATGGTTATTAATAAATGAATAGGATCGTTTTGATTGTGCGTAAAGCACTTCAAATTCAACTGCCTCATTAGGCATCACAAATACAGAAAACACCGAATACGGCACTACTATGTCGTTAATTTTTAGGCTAAACTCTGCATCTTCAAAATTTGCTTTATTTTGAATATCAACGCTTGGGTGTGCTTTTTTCACGGGCTCGGCGGCATAACTACCTACGCTTACGCAAAGCGCTAATATGCAGCCTAAAATACTCGGTATAAACGGCATAAATCCTCTCATAGTCTATTTAATCAATGCAGCAATGACTGACTGATCTTCGTTTTTAAGTAATGCTTTTGCGTCGTGTTGATAAATATCGTCTCTAAAATTAACGAGCATGTCTTCATCAACCCACGCCGTCCAATACACTAAATGAATAGGTAAGGGCTCATTTAAATAAAAAGTTTGAGTGGTATCGGTATCTCTGGCTTTATCCACTTGCTTAAGGGTGCGCTCTTCACCTTGGTGCTTAATTATTTCACGCGCCAATGAAAATGGCTCTTCAACCCTTATACAACCATGTGATAACGCACGCTGCGCTTGGTTAAAACGCTGCTTTGCTGGCGTATCGTGAACATAAATGGCTTCAGGATTTGGAAACAAATACTTTACTTCGCCAAGTGGGTTTTCATCCCCTGCACGCTTAACTAAAAAGTGATCAAACTGATAGGGCTTAATAGACTGCCAATCAATATTACTGGGATTAACTGTTTTAGAATCTAGGTAGCTGCTTTTTCTAACTTCGATATTATTTTTAGCAAGGTACTGAGGATCTTTTGCCACCTTTGGTGCTATTTCTTTGGTTGCAATAGAGGTTGGTATGCGCCACTCAGGGTTTACTACAAATTTTTCGATTTCGTCACTAAAGGCAGGTGTTTCCCAACTCGGCTTACCCACAATAACGTTATTTTGTAGTTTTACTTCGCCTGCTTTTACATAGCGCAAGGTGTACTCAGGTATGTTTACATACACATACTGCGAATCACTTGAGCCTGCGAAGTTAGTTATGCGGTAAAAGTTAAGCTTTAATTTAGCCAATTTTTTCTTAGCGGGTACATTAAGCTTAGCTAAGGTGTGCTTTCCTACTCGCCCATCAACCTTTAAACCGTGGCGACGCTGAAACTGTTGCACAGCCTGCTCTATGGTTTTATCAAATGTGCACATTGCGCTGTCACATACATTACTGGTTAAGTCACGCTCTTGATACAAACGCAGTGCTAACTGACTCACCGCCTTGCTGGTGCTGCCAAGTTCAAGCAACTCATTGGTGTATAAAGGGGTAAACCCGCCACTGTTAACTATTTCTGTGTACCAGTTAATTGCTTTTTCGGTGCGCGCTATTAACTGTGATGCATTTTGATCAAAATAATAATCGCCATTTTGCAATTGTTGTTGCGAGTTGTAAGTGGTCAATGAAGAGTTGGCAAGTGCCACACTTTCAAGATCTGCACTGCCTAGCGCTTGCCCTGTTAGCAAGGTGCTAACGCAGCCTGCGAGCGTAGCGTGTAACGTAATGTGTTTTACCTTTGTAGACAATGCCTTTGAAAATAACCCCTTCACTTTGTACCTCCTCGCTAAATATCATTGATAAATGCTTTTGTACTTACTGCTTAACAGTAATTTGAAGGTGCAATGCAGGTGCCAAAATAAAACAAAAACACAACACACTGAAATTTAATAACTTTTTAAACTTTTACATGGTAATTAAAAAACACTTCAACTACGCAATTATGTAATTTGGTTGCTGTAGTGTGTAAAGTTGCTATAGCAATTAGTCTTTTAAAAAGGCTAAAAAGCCACGCTCATAACGACTCAAGTATTTTGTTTTTCGCGGTAAAGAAAGCGACTCTCGCCACGCTGTTTGAGTTTGTTCATCTTCTTTACACAAGGCAATTAAATCCGGGTGAACATACGATTTACGGGCAATAGCGGGCGTGTTACCTAGCTGCTCAGACACACTCTCGAGCATACTCTTTAAACTAAGTGCGCCTTTTGCTTTTACAAGTTGCTTAAAGGCAATAACACTGGCTCGCCAGGTTCTAAAGTGCTTAGCGCTAAAGTCCTCACCCATAATTTGTTGAATATACTGGTTAATTTCACTAGAGGTTACGTTTGTGCGCTCTCCATCGCTTATATATTGAAACAAATGCTGACCGGGTAAATCTTGTAGGTCTTTAATTACATGGCTAAGCACTCTATCGGTTATGTTTACCTCGCGCTCTTTGCCCGATTTAGCCCGATACCGTAGCTGTATATTTTTACCCGTAAGCTTAGCATGGCGATTGCGCAGGGTTGTGGCGCCAAAACTTTTGTTTTGCTTTACATTTCGCTCGTTACCTACCCGCAATGCACCTAAGTCCATAAGCCTAACTACCGCAGCTAATGTGCGCTCTACGCTGAGCTCATCCCCTTGTAAATCGTTTTCTAAACGGGCACGCAGTAATGGCAGCTTATTGCCAAACACCCCACAGGCTTGGTATTTTTTCGCCTCTTGTTGAGCTCTAAAATTTTCATGGTAACGGTATTGCTTACGGCCTTTACTATCTATCCCCGTTGCTAAAATATGGCCATTTTCTTCAGGGCAAAACCAAGCATTTTTGTAGGCGGGAGGAAACGCTAACGCATTTAAACGATCAATCACTTTTTGATCGGTAATTTGCTTTCCTATTGGGTCAAAGTACAGCCACGTTTTGTTTTTACGCTTACGGGTTATACCGGGTAAATTATCATCTACGTAGATTAGTTTCATTTATGCTCCTAGCAACTTAAACCACCATCAATAAATGTATCACTGTAAAATAACCTTAAACTGAACAACGTTATTGATATATAATCAAAAATTGAACAATAATATAAAAATCCGTTTAGTTTAATTACCTGCTTAAGTATATAAACTGCACCTTTTGGTATCGTTTAGCTATGCTCGTTTTGGCCAAAATATACACGGATAATAATACCAACTCGCTTAATTAATTAGTCTATTTGAGCCCGGAAAAACATAGCTAACACTAGGTTTGGGCCCGCAAATGATTAAGTATTATTGCAAAACTGGTAACCCCCCTTAAATAATGTGCTGTTTACAAGGAGCATACAATGGCATTTGATTATGGTTCTATTGATCTTGGGTTAAAAAACCCCTTTAAGTTGGAAGGTAAAGTAACCGCGCTAAGAGGTATTATTGAGTCGGTAGCAGGCGTAAGTTTACTTGTTATAGCTGCAAGCTCGGTGAAAGAAAGTACCACCGCAGGCTGGATTTTAATGCTATTTGGCATGTTTATTTTAGCGCTGGGTATTCGCTCTTTATCGTCAGGTATTTATGCCACCTTAAAATATTTTGTAGGCAGAAACCACCCTACGTCGCTTGCGTATAATTTTAGTAAGTCTGAAAGCTCTACCGCGCAAGAAGAAAAAAAAGAAGTAGCCTATAACGCCCAATCACTCGAAGAAATGTTGGTTGGTCGTAAAAACAGTACCTTTAAAGAGCCTAACGGGTTTTTATCTCGTTTGTTACACAGCTTAATTCCCAAACTGTTATTTTTACCTTACCCAATCCGAAATGTTGCGCAGCGATTATTTGGCTCATGGGTGAGCACGCTTGTTGCCTTAATTGCTTATGGGCTTGTAGCGTTTGTTTCGCTGTCGGGCTTTACTGGGGAAGCTGGCGAATTAGCCTTTCCGGTTTACAGTGCTATTTTAATGTTTTATGTGCTTTTTTCTTGGCGCTCAAGTAGCAAACCTATCTCTCGCAATGCTGAAAGAAACATTGAAGCGCTGGGAGGCGGTACATTAGCTAAAATTATTTCGTTGTCATTTATTTTGCCGATTGTTATTGGCCTTTCTATGTCGTGGCTAATGCAAGAGCAACATATCAGCAAACAAGAAATAGACGCGTGGATGGCACAACTGCCAAACTTGCATGCTGGCATATACTTCATTGCAATTATTATATTAGCAACGTTAAGCTGCGCATTAGTATTTACAATGATCAAAGCACGCTTAAACGCAGTGACCCCTACCGCCGAAGTGTCAGAATTACGTGAAAACTGGCAAGAGTCTGTTCACCCTGATGAAGTATTTATAAACCTTGATAATCTTGTCATGGCAAATAGACGCTACAAAGAAGTGCCTAATAGAGTTTACCGCGAGCTAGACCCAAAATTGCAAGAGCAAATAGAGGGTAAAGGCGGTTTTAAAGGCGAAATGATTCAAGAGGTTCAGCCTAAACTACACGCTATGGAGCTAGGTAAAAACTTTACCCTAGCCAGGTTAGTCGCGCTAATAAGTGCTAATTTACTTTATATTGTGGCGTTAGCATTAACAGTGTTGTTAGCCTATTCATTAATAGATATTTATTACTACATAGATAGCGCTAATATTAATAATTTACAGCAAGCGTTTAATAATCAAAACGTTATACAGTTTAGTAGCTTACTAATGAGCAGTGTTCATATTTTAATAATAGCAGTGATTATTAAAGCCTTTGCTCGTTTATTGGCTAACTGTGCTCATTTATTTTTTGCCGAAATGCAGTTTGAATCATTACTTGTGTACTTTAAGTGCGAAGGTACATTTACCGAATCTAAAATTTCAACGGGTACAGGTATTCACGACAGCACTCGCTCAGAAAACACCTTAGTGCGCAGCAGTATCACGCCATGGGTCATTGTCTCTCGTGTTATTACGAGCACGTTTGCTGCCACCGGTATGAAAAACCTTGAACATCCTCGCCATATAATGGAAATGCACAAAGATGAAGGTCAATTACAAGCCATTAAAAATGATGTAATTGCCTTTCTAAAAGACCGCGAATCGATAGCCTCCATTACCAGTGAGCGCGATTTAGGCAATGCATCGCAAATACATCAATTAAACCAACAAACCCGTGCAATACCTACTCAGCAAGCAATAACAAAAGAGGATGAAGAGGCCGCTGGTTACCTAAGGCAAGAAGAGAACTTAACACCAGAGCCTAAAGCTTAATAATCGCTTTGCTATATTTGTAAAAGCTAAACTGCGCCGCGGTTTGTAATCTAGGCAACTAGGTTACAAACCGTGCGCGCACTAAATACACACCACTAAACCTTTTTTAAATACCCGCTTGTTAAAATTTATGGTGTTTACCTGCCTTATTATTAACGTATTTTTAATTGTCCTTCACTTTATTGAATCATTTATACCTATTTGACCGATTAATTCTAAATTTACGCATAAACCCCTTGCTTTATGCGTTAAAAACCAAATAATGAAGCAATTATAAACTGGGTAAGAATGAGGAAAATGAGCTATATACTAACCACCCAATGTGCCGACGATGTAGGCCTAATTGCCAAAATTACAGGGCTTTGCCACGCGCACAATTTAAATATTACACGTAATAACGAATTTGTAGATAAAGACGCCAGGCGCTTTTTTATGCGCACTGAACTAACCGGCGAACCACAAAGTGACTTTTTATCGCAATTACGCGCTTTATTACCTGAGGGTGCACAACTTGCTCTACATGATGATACAAAAACTAAAGTGGTACTGCTTGCAACAAAAGAAGCACATTGCTTAGGGTCTGTATTACTTAAACAGTTTGAGCAAGCGTTAAATATTGAAGTATTAGCTGTAATTGCCAACTACCCAGATTTAGAGCCATTAGCAAAAGGCTTTGATGTGCCTTTTCATGTTGTTTCGCACGTAGGCCTAAGTCGCGCCGAGCATGATGAAAAAGTAGGTGATTTAATTGCCTCTTATAACCCTGACATTATTGGCTTAGCAAAATACATGCGCATACTAAGTCCTGAGTTTGTGGGTCGCTTTGAGAACAAAATTATTAATATTCACCACTCGTTTTTACCGGCCTTTATTGGCGCTAAACCGTATCATCAAGCATTTGAGCGCGGCGTAAAAATTATTGGTGCTACGGCTCACTTTGTAAATAATGAGCTAGATGAAGGCCCTATTATTTTACAAGACGTCACCAGCGTAACGCACGCTAATACCGCTGAAATGATGGCTAAAATGGGTAAAGACGTAGAAAAAACCGTGTTTAGTAAAGCCTTACAACTAGCTTCTGAACACAAACTATTTATTAACGGTAATAAAACCGTGGTATTTAGCTAATACCATTCCGCATAATTAAGTGATCTATTTTGAGGATGGATAAACGTGTTGATAGCAAGGCAAAAAATTCGCTATTTAGTTGCTCTAAATGAGAATTTTTTAACGCAGATAGCGACACGTTTAGCCCCTGAAAATGATTAAGTATTATTGCGGATTGGTATAAGACCCCTTTTTACATACAATAAAGCCAGCAACAGGGCTCTCCCCTTATGCTGGCTTTTTTGTGCCTAACAGCTTAATTAGAGTCAGATATTAGATGTAGCTGTGTTTTATCCGACACCGTAATTAATTCACCGTAATTAATTGTAAATTGGCATCCACCATTAAGGTGTGTAATAAATAGGTGACTCAGGCCCTACTGGCAAGCCTAAAGCAAACACCCATACGTAAAATAAAATGACCCAACCGATAAAAAACACAATACTGTATGGCAACATGGTGGCCACTAACGTTCCTATACCCATGTCTTTTTTATATTTAACTGCCACCGCTAAAATTAAGCCAAAATAGCTCATCATTGGGGTGATTAAGTTAGTCACAGAGTCACCAATACGATACGCCGCTTGAATGGTTTCTGGTGCGTAACCAATAAGCATAAGCATAGGCACAAAAATAGGGGCCGTAATCGCCCACTGCGCCGATGACGATCCTAAACTCAAGTTAACCATTGCACACATTAATATAAACAATACAAATACTTCTGGGCCAGTAAGGTTTAACGCTTGTAATAGTGCTGCACCATTAATTGCCAAAATAGTGCCTAAATTAGTCCATTTAAAAAAGGCCACAAACTGGGCTGCAAAAAATACTAATACTATATATAAACCCATTGAGCTCATGCTTTTACTCATTGCGTTAATAACGTCTTTATCGTTTTTCATGCTGCCAACAACACGCCCGTAAACAAAGCCTGGCACACTAAAAGTTACAAATATAATTGCGACTATTCCTTTTAAAAAAGGCGAGCCTGCCACTTGGCCTGTTTCTGGGTGGCGTAAAATACCATCGGCAGGAATAATCGTCCAAGCAAATAACGACAGCACCACTAATAGAGCAACACCCGCCCATTTTAGACCGGTTTTTTCTAACGCGGTAAGTGTATCAATATTGTTTTGTGACAAGTCGATACTGGCTTCATCAGGGTTATATTTACCTAAACGCGGCTCTACTATTTTTTCGGTTACGAGTGTACCCAGTGCGGCAATAAGTAATACTGATATCATCATGAAATACCAGTTAGCCTCGGCGCCAACCTCGTACGTTGGGTCAATCATTTGTGCTGCAGGCGTAGTTATACCTGCTAATAATGGGTCTATTGTGCCAAGTAGTAAATTAGCGCTATAGCCGCCAGAAACACCGGCAAAGGCAGCCGCTAAGCCAGCTAAAGGGTGGCGCCCCAAACTATGAAATATCATGGCTGCAAGCGGAATTAAAACCACATAGCCAAGCTCAGAAGCTGTGTTAGACATTATGGCCGCAAACACCACCATAAAGGTAACTAAACGCTTTGACGCGCCCATAACCATGCCTCGCATAGCAGCAGAGAGTAGCCCTGAATGCTCTGCAACACTTACCCCAAGTAGTGCCACTAAAACAGTGCCTAAAGGCGCAAAACCGGTAAAGTTAGTAACCAAGCCAGCCATAATACGCTGTAGCCCCTCAGCACTGAGTAAACTAACAACTTCAATTACTCCATCAGGCGCACGCCCTGCTGCCCCAATCGGTCTTGGGTCAATTGCGCTTAGCCCAAACCAATCGGCAATACCACTTATTAGCACAATTGAAACCGCAAATATCGCAAATAAAGTAATGGGATGAGGAAGCATATTTCCTAAAAACTCAACGGTTGCTAAAAAGCGATTAAATAAGCCGTTATTGTCTTTAGGTTGATTATTAGGTGAGTGTGTGGAGTCTGTCATACTTGGCTCTATAAATTACAAAATTGCGCTAACCTAGCATTGTTTGCAAAAGAGATCATGTATAAAAGGTAAATGACGTGTAGGTTTTAAGTTTAAAAAGCGCTGCTTGAGTGTATTGGCTTTTGTGGATTGAAGTTTATTCAGTCTTGCCATATTACCTAGAGCAGCGAATATCTGGTATTTGTAAGCGCTTATCACCTATAAACAGGCAATAAGCACATTAGCCAGGCACGGCTTTGCCTAAACACCAAACATACGGCTGTAAATTTATTTTTAAACGATAAACAGATTTTAGCGCTTTTAATATTTTAAGCTTGCTCTATTGGTTCTAGCTGTAATTTAGCTGCAATAAGAACGGCTTGGGTACGGTTATAAACGCCAAGTTTTCTAAAAATTGCAGTAATGTGTGCTTTGACTGTTGCCTCAGAAATATGTAGTTCGTAGGCTATTTGTTTGTTTAGTAACCCTTCATGAAGGTATTGCAATACACGATATTGCTGCGGCGTTAACGATGCAACCTGCGCGGCAATTTCTCTGTCTTCTCCTTCTATTTCGGCTACTTTATTTTTTAACTCTTTTGGAAGCCACGTATCGCCTTCTAGTATTTGGTTTATAGCATTAGCAATATCATCTGAAGATGATGACTTAGGAATAAAGCCCATTGCGCCATAACCCATTACCTTAGACACTATGTTGATGTCTTCACTTCCTGAGACAACCGCTATGGGTAAGCTTGGGTAGTCTTCGCGAATGCGGATCAGGCCATATAAATCGCCATTACCTGGCATGTGTAAATCTAGCAGTAATATATCAAGATCTTCTTGTTCGCTAAGTACTTGCAGTGTGCTGTCAAAATCTGATGATTCAAATACCTCTAAATCATCAAACTTAGCACTTAATGCTCCTTTTAGTGCCTCGCGAAATAACGGATGATCATCCGCTATTAAAAACTGACTCATGGTTCGCTCCTAATAAATTCGGCTGCCAATAAGGTATAAAGTACTTACTGACAGCCGATATACTACGTTTAGAATCAACTTGTAATCAAGTTTTTAACGCGCATTTAACGATTTAATCGGTTTTCTATGAGCTCATCTACCACGGTTGGGTCTGCAAGTGTTGATGTATCCCCTAGCTGTTGGTGTTCATTTGCGGCTATTTTACGTAAAATTCGACGCATAATCTTACCTGAACGCGTTTTTGGTAGGCCTGGCGACCATTGAATCATATCAGGGGAAGCTATTGGGCTTAGCTCTTTACGTACCCAATTACGTACTTGAGTTGTCAGCTCATCACTTACAGTAACGCCTTCATTTGGCGTAATGTAAACATAAATACCTTGGCCTTTAATATCATGCGGATAACCTACTACGGCGGCCTCTGCTACAGCTTCGTGAGCTACTAGCGCACTTTCTATTTCAGCGGTGCCTAAACGATGCCCTGATACATTAAGCACGTCATCAACACGCCCTGTTATCCAGTAATAGCCATCTTCATCACGACGACAGCCGTCACCTGTAAAGTAAACACCGGGGTAAGCACTAAAATAGGTTTGTTCAAAACGTTCGTGGTCGCCATAAACAGTACGCGCTTGTGAAGGCCAACTATCTAATATCACTAAATTACCGTCAACGGCACCTTCTAGTGTATTACCCTCTGCATCAAATAGAGCCGGCGCAATACCAAAAAACGGATGCGTTGCTGAACCTGGCTTAGTTTGGGTGGCACCAGGCAGTGGGGTGATCATAATGCCGCCCGTTTCGGTTTGCCACCACGTATCTACGATTGGGCAGTTAGCATTACCAATATTTTCGTAATACCACGTCCATGCTTCAGGGTTGATGGGCTCACCCACCGAGCCTAAAATGCGTAAACTTTGACGATTTGATGACGCGGTTGGCTCATCGCCTTTAGCCATTAACGCTCGAATAGCGGTTGGTGCAGTGTATAAAATGGTTACGCCGTGCTTATCAATCACCTCCCCCATGCGCCCTGCGGTTGGGTAGGTCGGCACGCCTTCAAATACCACTTGCGTACAGCCATTAACCAGTGGGCCATAAGCAATATAGCTGTGGCCGGTGATCCAACCTACATCGGCGCTACACCAATATACGTCGTCCTCTTGTAAATCAAATACGTATTCGTGGGTCATTGATGAGTAAACTAAGTAACCCCCTGTAGTATGCACAACCCCTTTAGGTTGGCCAGTAGAGCCCGATGTATATAAAATAAAGAGTGGATCTTCTGCATTCATTGGCTCCGGTTCGCACTGCGCAGGTTGGTCAGCTACAAGCTCATGCCACCAAATATCGTGCTCGTTCCAATCAACTTCGCCACCGGTTAGCTGATGTACAATAACGTGTTCAATGCTTGTCACCGACTCTTGCGCTACGGCTTCATCAACATTCGCTTTTAAAGGAACACAATTGCCAGCTCGGCGACCTTCATCGGATGTGATCACCACTTTAGCGCCAGAGTCTTTAATTCGATCTGCAATGGCAGAGGGAGAAAAACCACCAAATACAACCGAGTGAATAGCACCAATACGTGCACAGGCCTGCATGGCGTAAATGGCTTGCGGCGTCATCGGCATATAAATAGCAACTCGGTCACCTTTTTGTACGCCCAGTTTTTTTAAACCATTAGCAAAGCGCGCCACTTCATCATGTAATTGTTGGTAGGTAATGTTTTCACTTTGGTTTGGGTTGTCTCCTTCCCAAATAAGCGCAACTTTATCGGCTTTGGTTTTTAAATGGCGGTCAATACAGTTATAAGAGGCATTTAAAACTCCATCTTCGTACCATTTTATATCGATATGGCCTTTATCAAATGAGGTGTTTTTTACTTTAGTATACGGAGTAAACCAATCTAAGCGCTGGCCATGTTCACGCCAAAACCCTTGTGGGTCATCAATCGACTGTTTGTAGAGTGTATTATATTTTTCGTTATCAACTAACGTCGTTTTTTCAATATGTGCAGGAACAGGATAGATACTTTGTGACATCTCAGTCTCCATTTTAATAACTTGCCATGATTAAAGGATTACTCAGCAGTACTTTATTAAGTATTAGACCTTAGTTGTACAACCCTTCTAATTAACGTTTTGTGGTTTATAATCTCGCCGCTCATGACTTTTTTACATAGAAATACAGTATGTTAAATATAAGTAAGTGGCCATTGAATTACTCTTAAACCTTCGTCTTATAGACCAATAGGTAATTGAGTAAATTTTGCACATATTTAAAAGTGGTTTTCGGACATTAAAATAATGATGCAGCCATGCAAGTTAAACACTTATTTAACGAAATCGTAGCATGATGCAAGATAAATAAATTTTTATTCGTAAGTAATACCTGTAGCAAGTAATACATTTGAACGTTTAAAAAGCAACAAACAACAAGTAGCCTTTAAAGGACACCACAATGAAATTTACCCCATTAAAAACTCTTGCAGCGAGTGCTGTATTATGTGCTTTAACAAGCACGGCTTATGCGGCAACTGCAGCTAAAGTAGGTAACACCGAATTTACTTACGGCGGATACATTAAGCTAGATACAATGTGGAGTGATTACTCTGCAGGCGCTCCTGATGGCTCAAATGTAGGGCGTGATTTTTACGTACCAAGTACACTGCCAGTAGGCGATGACGATGATTCGGATGCCGTATTTGATATGCATGCACGTGAGTCACGTTTTAACTTTGGTACGTCAACGTTAATGGATAACGGTAAAACAGTTAAAACTAAAATAGAGTTAGACTTTTTAGCATCGGCACCTGGCGGTAACGAGCGTGTATCAAACTCATATGCACCACGTATTCGCCATGCATTTGTAACTTACGATGGCTGGTTATTTGGTCAAACATGGTCAAACTTTCAAAACGTGGGTGCACTGGCAGAAACACTTGATTTTGTAGGCCCTGCTGAAGGCACTGTTTTTGTTCGCCAAACGCAAATTAAGTACACGACCGGTGCTTGGTCGTTCTCATTAGAAAACCCAGAAAGCACAATTACCACTCAAGGTGGCGCACGTGTAGAAACAGATGATGCGTCACTTCCTGATTTTACTGCGCGCTACACACACAATGCCGATTGGGGTAACTTTGTAGTTGCAGCACTTGCTCGCCAACTTACTTATAAAGTAGGCGATGTTGACGCTGATGAAACCTCGTTTGGTATTAGCGCTTCGGGCCGTGTAAATTTTGGCGAAGATTACCTTAAATTTATGCTTACTCAAGGTAAAGGCCTTGGTCGTTACGTGGGCTTAAATGTTGCCCATGGTGCAGTGCTTAATGGCGATGAGCTTGATGCAATAGACTCAACATCTGGTTTTGTTGCTTATCAACATAAATGGGCAAGCCAGTGGCGCTCAACCTTCTTATATTCTTTCTTTAGTGCTGACAACAACACCGATCTATTAACAATATCAGGCGACCCTGTTGAATCAAGCCAAAGCTTTAGTGCAAACATTTTATACTCACCGGTTAAGCGTTTAACATTTGGTGCAGAGTTTAAACATGCCGAGCGCGAAACAGAAAGTGGTATTGACGGTGATTTAGAGCGCTTACAATTTTCTGTAAAATACAATTTTTAATTAAACATAGTGATCACAATAAAGCGGCTTAGGCCGCTTTTTTTAGCTATACAACTTGAACTCTGTTTAAAAGGTTTAATAATACTGTGATAGTAATGGTATTTAAGGGTGCTTTTTTGTCTGAGATTTTCAGTAAATTAAACACGGTTAGCGCTTAAATAAGCTTAAATAGCAGCATTTGGAAGAGCTCAGATAAAAGTTTGTACAGAAATAACACCCTCTTTGCGATTAAGGAATATTACCTTAGCGCTAAACTAAGCGGCTATTTAGTTGCTAAAATCCACTAAATTCCCACAATTTCGGATAACTATTAATTATTTTGCACAAACTACAAACATGTTATTGAAAATCACTCTCATTTAGATTATGTTATGCACTTCTTTTTTGAACCTATTGGAAAAACACATGTCGTCCCAACAAATTTTGCGTTTATCTAAGCTAAGCCTTATTACTTCACTTGTTTTATCTGGTCATGCACTTGCACAAGAAACTACAACAAATACAGATGACTCATTAGAAAAAATAGCAGTATATGGCCAGCATCATAAAAACTACATCACCGAAGATGCGCAATCTGCTACAAAATTAGGCCTAACAATCAAAGAAACCCCACAAAGTATTTCTGTTGTTTCTCGCGCTTTAATGGATGATTTTTCATTAGATGATATTAACTCAGTGCTAGAGAGCACCCCCGGTGTAACTGTAGAACAAATAGAAACTGACCGTACTTATTTTAAAGCCCGTGGTTTTGAAATAACAAACTTTCAGGTTGATGGTTTAGGCATCCCACAAAGCTCAGGCTCTATTCAGGGCACTTTAGATACGTCTATTTACGACCGTGTAGAAATTGTACGTGGTGCAAACGGCCTTATGACTGGCGCAGGTAACCCATCTGCAACCGTAAATATGGTATTAAAAAAACCAACTTACATAACTCAAGCGCATGCATCTGCATCGTATGGTTCATGGAACAACAAGCGTTTAGAAGTAGATGTTTCAACGCCAATTAACGACGACCACGCTGTACGCGCCGTATTTACCAAGCAAAAAGCGGAGTCATACCTAGATCGTTACGAAACAGATAAAACAATTGCTTATCTTGCTTACGAAGGCAAGCTAACCGACGACACGACATTAAGCATCAACTATGTTAACCAACAAAAAGATGCCGATAGCCCACTTTGGGGCGCACTCCCTCTTTATTACACCGATGGCACAGCAACAAACTACGACGCCTCTACAAGTACGGCATCTGATTGGTCTTACTGGGATAACAGCGCAGAGCAAGTATATGTAACACTTGAGCAAAACCTATCGGCTACGTGGGTTGCAACAGCGCGTTACGCACACATAGAAAACGAGCAAGACTCAGAACTATTTTACGTATATGGCACACCAGATAGCGAAACTGGCCTTGGTTTAACAGGTTACGCAAGCCGTTACGACTACGAAGATAAGCACGATTTATTTGATTTATACGCCAGCGGTAAATTTGATTTATTTGGCCAAGAACACGACCTGTCATTTGGTGTTAGCCAAGCAAAAATGGATTACAACGAGCAGTCGCTTTACGATTACACCACGGGCAACGGCTTCCCAGCCATGCCTTCGCTTGATACGTGGGATGGCGTAGTACCTGAAGCAACCCTTGCTGATGGCTTAAATGGCAGTGATATAGAAAACAAACAGCAATCAGCTTATATGTCTACTCGCATTAAATTAAGCGCTCCGCTAAGCGTATTAGCAGGTGTACGTTACACTGATTGGGAAACATCCGGCACTGCTTATGGTGTAGAACAAACACGTAACGACAGCGAAGTTATCCCGTATGTGGGGGCTGTGTATGACTTTAATGAATCGCTTTCAGCCTATGCAAGTTACACAGAGACCTTTGTGCCACAAAAAGAGCTTGATATTAATGCCGAGCAATTGGCGCCAATTACAGGTAAAAGTAGCGAAATTGGTTTAAAAGCACAGCTTTTAGACGATCAAGTATTTGTAACCTTTGCTTACTTTGATGCAAAACAAGAAAACCTAGCGGTTGCATTACCTGATTCATTACCAAGCGATACTCGTTATTATGGTGCTGATGGTATCACCAGCGACGGTTTTGAAATTGAATTAAGTGGTAAAGTAACCGAGGATTTAAGTGCAAGCATCAGCTTTAGTAATTTAAGTATTGATGGTGATGATTTAGTTGAAGATTACACGCCAGAGAATCAGCTAAAACTGGCTGCAACTTACCAAGTACCTTTTGTTGAAGGCTTAACTTTTGGTGCAAATTATCGTTGGCAAGACTCGGTTAGCCGCGTACAAGTTGAAGATGCAACCGGCGCTGCACTTGTAACCACGAACCAAGATGCTTACGGTATTCTTGATTTAATGGCTAACTACAAAATTACAGAAAACGTTGGGGTTACTTTTAACGTTAATAACACCACAGATGAAAAATACCTACACAGCCTATACTGGGCTCAAGGTTATTACGGTGCGCCACGTAACTACGCGCTATCTGTAAACTGGCAGCTATAAGTCGCTTTTTAAAGTACGGCTTTTAAATTTAAACGGCACTTTTTAGTGCCGTTTTTGCTTTAAGCCCCCTTAAGTTAAAGCGCTTATCCCCCTCCTTGCGCTATCTATCTTATGCAAAGTAATTGCAATAGCATGCTTTTATTACGCGCCTCAATTAAAACGCGAACTTGTTAGCCAGCCTCACTGTAAATATGGCTAAGTGCTATTTAAACTGCATCTATTAAAGCCTGTAAGGTTATAGTTTTAGCGTGCTTTAAACACAAAAAGGCGCTAACCATTGCTGATTAGCGCCTTTTAAAGCTCGGGTCAAATCAAGCTTAGAGAACGTTTACACTTAAAGGTCAGACTCAGCGCCTAATACGTCTTCGCCATCTTCTGGCTCAACCGTTGCTTTTAATAGCAACATATCACGTAACTTACCTTCAATTTCATCTGCAATTTCTACGTTTTCTTTCAAAAACTTAATAGAGTTTGATTTACCTTGGCCTACTTTATTGCCATTGTAGCTGTACCAAGCACCTGCTTTTTCAACAATTTTGTGCTTAACACCTAAATCAATTAACTCACCTTGTTTAGAAATACCTTCACCATACATAATGATGAACTCAGCTTGTTTAAACGGTGGTGCAACTTTGTTTTTAACTACTTTAACGCGGGTTTCGTTACCGACTACCTCATCGCCTTCCTTTACAGAACCAATTCGACGAATATCAATACGCACTGACGCGTAAAACTTAAGTGCATTACCACCGGTTGTTGTTTCAGGGTTACCAAACATTACACCAATTTTCATACGAATTTGGTTAATGAAAATACATAGCGTATTTGAGCGTTTAATATTACCTGTAAGCTTACGTAGTGCTTGCGACATTAAACGTGCTTGTAAGCCCATGTGCGAGTCGCCCATGTCGCCTTCAATTTCAGCTTTTGGTGTAAGCGCTGCAACAGAATCGACAATAACAACATCTACAGCACTTGAACGTACTAACATGTCACAAATTTCTAGTGCTTGCTCACCGGTATCTGGCTGAGAAACTAACAGCTCATCAATGTTAACACCTAACTTTTGTGCGTATACCGGATCAAGAGCATGCTCAGCATCAACAAAG
This sequence comes from Pseudoalteromonas sp. S327, assembly GCF_005886415.1. Lineage (NCBI taxonomy): Bacteria > Pseudomonadati > Pseudomonadota > Gammaproteobacteria > Alteromonadales > Pseudoalteromonadaceae > Pseudoalteromonas > Pseudoalteromonas sp. S327. Next base: position 64,949 of record NZ_PNDP01000036.1, read on the forward strand.
GCACATGTTTTGCCTTCTTTTTGAGCCTGCGCGATAACTTGCAAAGTAAGCGTTGTTTTACCTGAAGACTCAGGGCCATACACTTCAACAATACGCCCCATAGGCAAACCGCCTATGCCTAAAGCAATATCAATCCCAAGTGAGCCTGTAGATACAGCATCAATATTTAGGGCTTTGTTATCGCCCAGTTTCATAATTGATCCTTTACCAAATTGACGCTCAATTTGTGATAGTGCAGCGTCCAGCGCTTTTTGTTTATTATCGTTCATTCTGTTCTCCAAATCCGGCTAATGCGAACAAGTATACTGTATGAAATCACAGTATCAAGTGAAATTTATAATTTTATCTTCTCGATCGTACTTTTCAATGCAAATTCAATAGCTTGCATTCTAACTTGCGCTCTATCGCCGTTAAATATTTGCTTAAACGTAAATTGTTCATTGGCAATTTGTATGCAAAACCACACAAAGCCAACTGGTTTATCGGACGTAGCGCCACCTGGCCCAGCAATGCCCGAAATTGCCACGGCAACATCAGCTTTGGCAACGCTTGCGGCACCAAAAGCCATCTCTTTTACTGTTTGCTCACTCACCGCACCAAATTGCTCTAGCGTAGTATTGGCCACATTAAGCAGTTCATGCTTAGCTTCATTACTATAAGTAACAAATGCGCGGCCCAAATAACCTGAGCTACCTGGCGTATCTGTAAGCGCATAACTCACTCCGCCACCAGTACATGATTCAGCGGTAGTGATCCATAAGCGTTTATCCGTTAAAATAACGCCCAATTGCGCAGCAAGTGTTTTAATCTCTTGATGTAATTCCATATTCAGCCTTTGGGTAAATACATGTCGTTTGATCTTTATGCACCGCACACTATAAAACAACAAACCCCTATGATGCAGCAGTATCTAAAAATAAAATCAGAGCATCGCGATATTTTATTGTTTTATCGTATGGGGGATTTTTATGAACTCTTTTTTGACGACGCTAAACGCGCGGCCCAACTACTCGATATTTCGCAAACGCATCGTGGTAAAGCCGGCGGCGATCCTATCCCTATGGCGGGTGTCCCTTATCATGCAGTAGAAAACTATTTAGCTCGTTTAGTGCAAATGGGCGAATCGGTTGCTATATGTGAGCAAGTTGGCGATCCTGCAACCAGTAAAGGGCCAGTAGAGCGCAAAGTCGTACGTATCGTTACACCGGGTACTATTTCAGATGAAGCGCTATTGCAAGAACGCCAAGATAACTTACTCACTAGCGTATGGCAAAATAAAAAAGGGCTATACGGTATTGCCTACCTTGATATAAATTCAGGGCGCTTCAACGTAGTTGAAGTTAACACCGACGAAGCATTTACTTCAACCTTACAGCGCTTAGCACCCGCTGAGCTTTTATACTGTGAAAGCTTTGAAAACACACATTTAATTGAGCATATAAAAGGGGCACGCCGACGCCCTGAGTGGGAGTTTGACCTAGACACCGCGCAACACTTACTGTGCGAGCAGTTTGGCACCAAAGATTTAGTTGGTTTTGGTGTAGATAAAGCGCATGCTGCTTTGGTCGCTGCGGGTTGTTTAATGCAATACGTAAAAGATACACAACGTATTGCGCTACCCCACATTCGCGCTATTACGCTTGAGCATAACGAGCACGCAGTTATATTAGATGCAGCAACGCGCAAAAATTTAGAACTAACCGTTAATTTATCGGGCGGCTTTGAAAACACCTTAGCGCAGGTACTTGATAAAACCGCCACGGCCATGGGGTCGCGTTTACTTAAACGCCGCATCCATACACCGGTGCGTAATAAAAATGAGCTTAACTCACGTTTAAATGCCATTAGCGCTATTTTAGATGTGCAATTATATGGCGAGTTACACGACTCATTAAAAGAAATTGGTGATATAGAGCGCGTAATAGCACGACTTGCTTTATGCACGGCACGCCCGCGCGATTTAACCCGACTGCGCAGTGCCCTACAAGCACTCGCACCACTGCACGCATTATTAAACGATGCTAATGATGAGCGTATCGCTAGCATTGTTCGCCATTCTCCAGAGCTGCCTGAACTACAAGCTTTACTTGAGCGTGCTGTTATTGATAACCCACCAGTACTAATTCGCGATGGGGGCGTTATTGCACCAGGCTACAACAGCGAACTCGATGAATGGCGAAACTTGAGTAAAGGCGCTACCGATATACTTGAGCAACTAGAGCTTAGAGAGCGCGAGCGCACCGGGATCAGCACATTAAAAATTGGCTATAACAAGGTGCATGGCTTTTTTATCGAGGTAAGTCGTGCAAATTCACACTTAGTACCTGCTGATTATATTCGCCGCCAAACGCTTAAAAATAATGAACGTTACATAATACCTGAACTAAAAGAGCACGAAGACAAAGTGCTTGGCAGCCAATCAAAAGCCCTTGCGCTTGAAAAACAATTATATGAAGAGCTATTTGAGTTTATAGCCCCGCATATTGAACAGCTTCAAATGATGGCTGGCGCATTAGCTGATTTAGATGTATTGAATAACTTAGCAGAGCGAGCACAAACGCTTAACTATGCTAAACCACAGCTATGCGATGATGACAATATAAGCATTAAACAAGGTCGCCACCCCGTGGTAGAGCAAGTAATGAAAGAACCTTTTATTGCCAACCCTGTGGAGCTAAATAGCCAGCGTAAAATGTTGATTATCACCGGTCCAAACATGGGTGGTAAATCAACCTACATGCGCCAAACAGCACTTATCGTATTGATGGCACATATTGGCTGTTATGTCCCTGCTGATAGTGCAAAAATTGGTAATATTGACCGTATATTTACTCGCATTGGTGCAAGCGACGATTTAGCCTCTGGTCGCTCTACTTTCATGGTAGAAATGACAGAAACCGCCACAATATTAAATAATGCAACTGCGCAATCTTTGGTATTAATGGATGAAATTGGCAGAGGTACCAGTACCTACGATGGCTTGTCACTTGCTTATGCAACGGCTGATCATCTGGCACAAAAAATATCTGCTAAAACATTATTTGCTACGCACTACTTTGAATTAACGGAACTTGCCGAGCAAAAAACTGGACTGGTGAATGTGCACTTAGATGCCATAGAGCACAACGACACCATTGCATTTATGCATACTGTGCTTGATGGTGCAGCAAGTAAAAGCTTTGGCTTACAGGTCGCAGCGCTTGCCGGCGTGCCAAAAGCCGTGATAGCCCAAGCAAAACAAAAGCTTAAACTGCTCGAAAACCACCAAAGTGTAACAGCGCCTAATGCTGAGCAGCAGGCGTTTTCATTTGCTAATGAGTTACCTGCGCCTGAGCCTTCAGAGGTTGAGGAGCAACTCAGTGCCATTGACCCTGATAACCTATCGCCGCGTCAAGCACACGAACTTCTTTATAAATTAAAGGCTCTGCTTTAAATATAGATAACTTGAGCGGTGGTTAAGAAGCTGATAACACAGTGAATAGTATTTCTTGGGGATCGTAAGACATAAAAAAAGCTGAAGGTTTTATCCTTCAGCTTTTAAACACATAGACAGTATAAAAGGGAGTTACGAGAACTGGTCAAACAAACTTTCTGTGCTTAACCCTTCTTGTTGTAAAATATCTTTTAAACGACGTAATGCTTCTACCTGAATTTGTCTTACGCGCTCTCGCGTTAAACCAATTTCACGGCCAACATCTTCAAGTGTTGATGGCTCATAGCCAAGTAAACCAAAGCGACGCGCTAATACTTCACGTTGTTTAGGGTTTAACTCACCTAACCAATCAACAATATGTTTGTTAATATCATTATTTTGAACTTCGCCCTCAGGGCCTGCGCTTTTTTCATCGGCAATAATGTCTAACAGTGCGCTGTCGTTCTCACCGCCAATTGGCATATCAACTGAGGCAATTTTTTCGTTTAAGCGTAACATTTTAGTTACGTCTTCTACGGGTCTACCTAAGCTTTCAGCAATTTCTTCAGCAGTTGGCTCATGGTCTAGCTTTTGTGTCAGCTCGCGTGCTGTACGCAAGTAAACATTTAATTCTTTAACTACATGTATTGGCAGGCGAATTGTGCGCGTTTGATTCATAATGGCGCGTTCAATTGTTTGGCGTATCCACCACGTTGCATAAGTCGAAAATCTAAAACCGCGCTCTGGGTCAAACTTTTCAACAGCGCGAATTAAACCTAGGTTACCTTCTTCAATTAAATCTAGAAGTGCTAATCCTCGGTTGTTATAACGGCGGGCAATTTTTACAACTAAACGTAGGTTACTTTCAATCATACGCTTGCGAGATGCTTCACATCCACGTAGCGATTTGCGGGCAAAAAAGACTTCTTCTTCAGCGCTAAGTAGGGGAGAAAAACCAATTTCTCCTAAATAAAGTTGGGTTGCATCAAGGTTTTTAGTTACTTCCTCTTTTGCAAATATCTCTTCTTCGTTATCAACCTCTTCAAGTAATGCTGCAGTTTCTTCTACTGCGGTGTCATCAAATTTTTCGTCGGTGGTGTTTTTGTCAAGTTTTGCTGCGTTAGCCATAAGCCTTCTCCCGAGCAATTATCAATACCTAAAAATTAGGGAAGGTATTTAGCAGGATTGACAGCTTGCCCACGGTAGCGAATTTCAAAACGAAGCGCAGTGACCGAAGATTCTGACTTGCCCATTTCTGCTATTTTTTGTCCTGCCTTAACTTTCTGCTTTTCTCTAACAAGTAGTTTCGAGTTATGTGCATAAGCACTTAGGTAATCATCATTATGTTTCAAAATGATTAAATTACCGTACCCTCGAAGCGCATTACCCGCATACACCACCGTTCCTTGTGCTGCGGCTAAAACTGAAGCCCCTGTACGGTTAGTAATCTGTAAACCCTTGTAACCGTTTTCCTTATTAGAAAAGCGTTTAGTCACTTTGCCCTTTGCAGGCCAAAACCACTTTACTTTACTGCTCGACGAAGGTTTAGCATTACTAACTATTTCATTGGCTTGTTTTTGAACATACTCTCGTTGTTTCGGCTGATCAAGATTTTTCTTTAATTTTTTGTTAGTTTTTTGTTTTATTTTAGTGGGTGTTATTTTTTGTTTAACGGGTGAATTGCTAGCAAGCGCATGGCCACTGGAGGCTACAAGCGAAATAACTTGCCCAGGATAAATAACATAAGGTGATGGAATTGAATTGTTTTTTGCAAGTATTTTAAAATTTTTGCCTGCACTAAAGGCAATGGAATATAATGTATCACCCTTTTGTACTGTGTATTTATTGCCATTAATGTTAATGCCTTTTTGAAAGTCATTAACATTAGTGTTGAGGCTGCTAACAGGAGCAGGAATATGGCGAGATGAACACCCCGGAAGCAAAACAGCAATAAATACAACTACATATAATACGTACTGACTATTCAAGGTGTTTTGCTCCGAAATTTAAAAAGTACTACTTTTGCTAGTTAGCGTAATAAAAAGTAAGCAACCGCTATTAATATAACTAAACCCCAGCCAAGTACTTCAACATATTGACGTAATTTTTGCTCCATTTTAACCCCGCCCCACTTCATTAAAGCAGAAACTAAAAAGAAACGCGCACCACGGCCAACGGCAGACGCTATTAAAAATGGTAAAAATGCCATTTGTAATACCCCTGCACCAATAGTAAATACCTTATAAGGGATAGGTGAAAAGCCCGCTAAAAATACCACCCACACGCCATACTCTTTAAACCATGTAAGCGCTGTTTCAAATTTTTCTTGCCAGTGCATCTGCTCAATAAAGGGCTGTACAACAGGCTCAAATAACCAGTAACCTAAAAAGTAACCTACAATCCCCCCAAGTACTGAAGCAACTGTTGCAAAGCTTGCAAAGCGCCACGCTTTACTTGGCTGAGCAAGCGACATAGGAGCAAGCATTACATCTGGTGGTACCGGAAAAAAAACAGACTCAGCAAAGCTCATGGCTGCTAAATAGCGCTCAGCAAAGCGGTGTTTTGCCCACACTAGGGCCATATCGTATAACTTAGTAAACAATTTCAACGTGAATTCCTATTCAATATCACCAGGGACGAGAGGGACAAACCGTACTGGTGCAATAACATGCTCTGTGAAGCTATCGCCTTGGCGAATAACCATGGTTAATTTTTGTTCTTGCTCACCAATGGGAGCAAGGAGTACACCGCCATCAGCTAGTTGTGCAAGTAAGTCTTGAGGTACTTTTGATGCGGCCGCGGTAACTATAATACCATTAAACGGGGCCTGCGATTGCCAACCTTGCCAGCCATCTGCGTGTTTCATGGTTACATTGTATAAATCAAGTTGATGTAAACGGCGTTTAGCCTGCCATTGCAGTGCTTTTATACGCTCGACCGAATACACCTTATTAAAACACTTGGCTAACACTGCGGTTTGATAACCAGAGCCTGTGCCAATTTCTAACACTTTGTCGCGTACGCCAGCCAAATGAAGCAGCTCGGTCATACGCGCCACAATATAAGGCTGCGAAATAGTTTGCCCTTGCCCTATCGGCAACGCCGTGTTTTCGTACGCCTTATGTTTTAGTACATCATCAATAAAGGCATGACGTGGTATATCAGCAATGGCTTTTAATACCTGTTTGTCTTCTACCCCTTCTTGCTCTAATAGCTTAGAAAGCGCAATAGCACTGCGCGAGTAATTAGCCAGCACGGTTTATCTCCATTTCAGCTAACCACTGCCCAACCGCTTCAATACTTTCTTTTGCTGTCATATCAACACTTAACGGTGTAACTGAAGCATAGCCATTATTAACAGCGTAAAAATCAGTACCCTCACCGGCATCGCTTTCAATACCAAGCGAGCCATACCAAAAAATATCACGCCCCCATGGGTCAGTTTGTTTGGTCATGGTTTCGGCTTTATGTCGGGCACCTAAACGCGTAACTTGCACCCCTTTTAGCTCACTTAGAGGAATATCGGGTACATTTACGTTGATAATTTGATCTTTAGGCAGTGGGTGCGATGCCAGCCCTTTAATTATATTAACGGTCACAGCTGCTGCGGTTTCAAAGTGCTCACCATGGTGTGAGCAAAGTGACACAGCAATAGCAGGCAAGCCTAAATGGCGCCCTTCGGTCGCCGCAGCCACAGTGCCTGAATACAATGTATCATCGCCCAAATTAGCGCCGTGGTTAATACCTGCTACGACTAAATCAGGCGTTTCATCAACTAACTGATTAACCCCTAAATGAACACAATCAGTAGGCGTGCCATTAACCGATATAAAGCCGTTTTCAAGCGTGGTAGAGCGCAGTGGGTTTATTAACGTTAACGAGTTACTGGCACCACTACAGTTACGATCAGGGGCTACAAGGGTTACATCGGCAATTTGCGTAAGAGCCTGGTATAAAACAGCAATCCCTTTAGCGTTTACACCGTCGTCGTTACTTAGCAGTATCTTCATTTTGACTATCCTTTTCTTTTCGCTCATTAGGGCTTGCATCGGTGTAATCCACCAGCTCACGTAAAAGTGCGGTAGCAAAACACCCTTTAGGCAATCCAAAGCTTAATTTTAAAGTCGTTTCGTCTAGTGTTTCTATGGTTAAATCTTGCGGAATGAGGCGCAGCATACGGCGCTCATTTTTAAGGCCTAATTCGCCTAAGCCCTCACACCATGCTTGGTATGGTTTTAGCCATATTTTTTCTTGATCAGTTAAGCCCTTTTCACTTTTACCAACCATAGGAGCCGACATCATAATATCGCCAGAGGCTAAACGCGCTATGTTTTCATCGCTTATTGCATCTTCAAAAAATGCGTTACTACCGCTTAGCATAAATACTTCACGGTGCATGGTTTTAGCTAACCCATGCTCTTTAACACGTAAGCTCACTATTTGATTAAATACATGTGAACGGGCAGCGGAGATAATAATACCGCGTAGTTTTTTATCGCGAATGCGCTCGCCGGCAAACATTTTTTCGGCCATAACTAAATTATGCCCGTCGCGGCCAAAGCGCTGCTCGCCAAAGTAGTTAGGCACACCCGCACGCACGGCATTAATGCGGCATAAAATATCAAGCGGCTGGGTTACATTACGAAGCGTAATAGTGAATCGGTTTCCTTTGTGGCAACCGGTGCGTAATTTACGTTCGTGACGCTGTTGCGAAACCACAAAAATGCTGTCGCTATTGAGTTCACTAAAATCAATGTGCTTTTTAATGGGTACTTTTACGCTAAACCATTGGCTACACACGCCGTGGCGGTCTTTCATACCGGCATAGCTTACTTCGCGCGGTGACACTCCAGCCTTTTGTGCAATTAACTTAGCCACGTATTGCGTGTTTTCACCTTTTTTAACGACCTGTAAGCATACATGCTCACCACTGCCGGTAAATTCTATGCCGAGGTCTTCATCAACCATAAAATCTTCAGCAACGGTTTTAAAGTCTGCTTTTGAAAGCGGTACACCGTATAGGTAATTTAAATCGCTCATGCGCTTGCTGTACTCTCAGGCGCTTTGCTCATAATAACCACCGCATGGCTAGAAATACCTTCTTTACGCCCTTCAAAGCCGAGCTTTTCGGTGGTGGTCGCTTTAACATTTATTTGTGAAAGCTCGCAATTTAAATCGCTGGCTAAATTAGAGCGCATAGCTTGGATGTGTGGCAACATTTTAGGAGCCTGCGCCACAATAGTGACATCGCCATTGCCCAGTACATAACCTTGCTCTTTGGCAAGGCCTACAACATGGCGAAGTAAAATACGGCTATCTATATTTTCATACTCGCTCGCCGTATCCGGAAAATGCTTACCAATATCGCCCATTGCCAACGCGCCTAAAATAGCATCGCATAATGCATGAATAGCAACATCGCCATCTGAGTGTGCTAAAAAGCCCTGCGGGTAATCTATTTTTTCGCCGCAAATTGTTATTGGGCCTTCGCCACCAAATTTGTGTACGTCAAAACCATGGCCAATTCGAATCATAATGCTTGCTCGTTTTGTTGTTTGTTTAATAAAAACCTCGCTAGGTCTAAATCCTCCGGCGTGGTTATTTTAATATTGTCGCTGCGCCCTGCAATTAGCTTAACGGGTTTATTTGCCCACTCAATGGCACTGGCTTCATCGGTAATAGTTACGCCTTCACAAAGCGCACGTTGCAACGCACTTTTAAGCTCGTCATATTTAAAAAGTTGCGGCGTAAGCGCTTGCCATAAATCATCACGAGGCACGGTTTGCTCGCTATGCGTGTTACCACGCTTTATGGTGTCTTTTACTTTGCTTGCTAAAATACCGCCTTCGTCGTCGGCTATACAATGCGCTATTAAGGTTTCAATATCGTTAATAGTGACTAAGGGGCGGGCTGCGTCGTGCACCAGCACCCATTCAGGAGGGTTATTTTCTAAAAACAATAAGCTATTAAGCACTGAGTCTGCTCTCTCTTGCCCGCCGTTGGCGCGTAAAATTCGCGAGTCTATGTGCGCAAGCGAGTCAAAAAAAGGGTCGGTTTGACTAACGGCTACAACTATTTGGCTTAAGCTTTTTAATTGCGAAAGCTTACAGAGCGTGTGCTCTAAAATAGTTTTTCCTGCCAATTTAATATACTGCTTAGGTGCACTGTGCTGCATTCTGCTGCCTACGCCGGCAGCGGGTACAATGGCAGCTATTGAATTATTATTTTTCATGTTGTTTGCCCGGTAAAACACGTATAAATGTTTCATCCGGTTTAATCATTCCTAATTCGTTACGAGCGCGCTCTTCTATGCCTTCTTGACCAAGCTTTAAATCTTCTATGTCGGCGGTAAGTACTTTATTGCGCTTAATTAGTTTTTCATTAGTTTGTTGATGAGAAGCCACGGCTGCTTTTAAACGTGTATAGTCTTGCACACCGTTATGACCGAACCAAAGTCGGTATTGTATAAACAGTGCTAAGCACAACAGGCCAAGCTGAAAAAACCGCATTTAACACTCCCTATTCGTTTTTAAATAAAATTAGGCTCGTGGGCGTTTTATATTACGCCAATTAATATTACCCGCTAATAGCATTTCTCTAAGTGAAAGCAACCTAGGTGCGCAGCGTTTTGAAAATTGCCACTGATGCCCGCAACACGCCGCTGTTAAACTCATTTTACTGGGTTTTACCAACTGCGCATTTGCTTGTTCTAGGCCCTTGCCAAAAAAATCAAACCAGCCTAGTTCATTACAGTGCAGTTTATTGTCGCTTACTTGATCTATGCTGTCTATTCTTAGCCTCACTTGGTCATGGCTATTTATTAACACCGGCACTATTAGCCCCACTTGGGCATATTTTTTATAAAAAAGTTCATTTGCCTGAGCGTTAACCTCTGGCGGTGTTGGCTTTTGTTTTTCAAGCCAAGAGCCATTTTGTGAGTCGAGCGTAAACGGCGAACTCCCATTGGCAACCAAAGTTGCCGCCCGTTCTATATAATACGGTAAGCTTTTTAATTGGCGGCGTAGTTTATCAGCATTAGCCTCAGCAACTAAGCGCTGTACCTCTCGCTGATAAAACGCATTGCACAATTGTGCATACAGCACTTTTTGCGCATCACTTTGCCATATTTCTTGCTGCTGAGCTGCAAGTGGCTGACTCTTCGCTACCAATAGTTATACTCAAAAAACAATTAGGTAGCTGTTTTATAGCACAATAGCGGCTATTTTTTAAGCGCACTAGGCAATTTAAGCGCTTGGCTTTTCACCTAATTTAGCAATGCCGCTTTCTAAAAATTGCACCACGGTATTACGCTTTTTACCAATTAATAAACTGCCATCAGCTAAAAACATAAAGTTTTGCCAATTACGTTTAAATACATCAAAGGTGGTTTCTATAACGTTATCGCGTGCCATACAAAAATAAACAGTGGTATTAGCCTGCCAATCTAAATGATCCAAAATGGCTTGTGGTAAGCTTTCGTCGCCATTTTCCCACGCATCTTCCCAATTTACTTCATCGCTAAAGCTTTCTTCTTTACCGCACCAATCAGTTTTATCAAAAAAATCGGGGTGGTCGAACTCGCGGCTCACCATAGTGCTCCAAAGCACCGCAGCACGTTCGCTGGTCATTGGCTTAATACGCGCAGCGTCTTCTTCAGATACAGGAAGGTCTTTATGACGAAAAACCCAGGCTTTTTTGTGATCATCGAGCGAAATATAATTCATAGTGTTGGTGTATTCTTTGGCATAATAAAAAGCAAACGCAATTATACAAGAGATCAAAACATGACTACAGCAATAAAACCGCTTTCCCTCAAACCAGGCATATATCAACACTACAAAGGTCCACAATACAAAGTATTTTACGTAGCAACACACAGCGAAACCGACGAACAACTTGTTATATACCAAGCCCTGTATGGCGAGTACGGCATGTGGGCACGTCCACTAAGTATGTTTTTAGAAACCGTTGAAAAAGATGGACACACTATTCCACGCTTTGCCTACCTTGGAGCTGCAGATTAACTATGGCATTATAATCACATACAACACTGATCAGACCAGGCAAGGGGAACCCGTGCAATTTAATTCTACCGACAACTACATCGCTAGCAGCTCGCTTAAACAGGCTGTAAATGCCGCTATTATGCTTGAAAAGCCCTTATTAATTAAAGGTGAGCCAGGTACAGGTAAAACCATGCTGGCTGAAGAGCTTGCTAAAAGCTTAGATACCGAGCTTATTCAGTGGCACATTAAATCAACCACTAAAGCACAACAGGGTTTGTACGAATACGACGCGGTATCGCGCCTACGCGACAGCCAATTAGGCGATGAGCGCGTACATAACATTGGCAACTACATTGTTAAAGGTAAGCTGTGGCAAGCGTTTAACTACGCTGAACTTAACGGTAAACGGCCAGTGCTTTTAATCGACGAAATAGACAAAGCCGACATCGAGTTCCCAAACGACTTACTGCTCGAACTTGATAAAATGGAGTTTCATGTTTACGAAACTAACGAGCGCATTGTAGCGAAAGAACGCCCTATTGTGATCATCACTTCCAATAATGAAAAAGAATTACCAGATGCCTTTTTACGCCGCTGCTTTTTTCACTATATTGATTTTCCAAGCAGCGAGGAAATGCAGCAAATCGTTGATGTGCACTACCCTAACGTTAAACAAGATTTAGTTCGCCAAGCACTCGAAGTATTTTTTAACTTACGTGAAGCCAACGGCCTTAAAAAGAAACCTTCCACCAGCGAATTGCTGGATTGGTTAAAGCTTTTAATGGCCGAAGATATAGACGCTAAAACACTGCACGATAAAGCCCAAAAAGGCGGTTTAATGCCGATGTTTGGCGCACTGCTTAAAAATGAGCAAGACATAAGCCTAATCGAAAAGCTCGCCTTTATGAGCCGTCGCTAACATGCTAGTACAGTTTTTTTTCACGCTGCGTAAATACCGCTTACCGGTAAGCCTGCGCGAACTACTCGATTTAATTAACGCCTTAAAAAAAGGCGTTATATTTGCCGATGTAGATGGCTTTTACCATTTAGCGCGCACCATAATGGTAAAAGATGAAACGCACTTTGACCGGTTCGACAAAGCCTTTAGCGACTACTTTAGCGGTATTGCCGACTTAGACCTGCTCGAGAGTTTAAAGCAACAGCACAACTTACCTGAAGATTGGCTACGTAAAGAGTTTGAAAAAAACCTAAGCGATGAAGAAAAAGCCCAACTTAAAGCTATGGGCGGGCTCGACGAGCTTATGAAAACCCTAAAAGAGCGTTTACAAGAGCAACAAAAACGCCACGCAGGCGGCAATAAATGGGTGGGCACTGGTGGTACATCACCTTTTGGTGCATACGGCTATAACCCAGAAGGCGTGCGTATAGGGCAAGAGGGTAACCGTAATCGCCAAGCGGTAAAAGTGTGGGATAAGCGCGAATACCGCAATTTAGACTCAGATCGCGAAATTGGCTCTCGTACTATTAAACTCGCCCTTAAAAAATTACGTAAATTTGCCCGAACTGGCGCAAGTGACACCCTTGATTTAAACGAGACCATTCGCGCTACCGCCAAACAAGGCGGCATGCTGGACGTAAAAATGGCACCCGAGCGCCACAATGCAGTAAAAGTATTGATGCTGTTTGATATTGGCGGCTCAATGGATGACTACATTCATACCTGCGAAGAGCTATTTAGCGCCGCCCACGGCGAGTTTAAACATTTAGAGTTTTACTACTTTCATAACTGTTTATACGAGCACGTTTGGCAAGACAATACGCGGCGCCATTCAAACATCATCGACACCATGACGCTCATAAACAAGTTCACCAGCGACTACAAAGTTATATTTGTAGGTGATGCCACTATGGGCCCTTACGAAATAGCCTACCCCGGCGGCTCAGTAGAGCACTACAATGAAGAGCCCGGCAGTGCATGGTTACAACGAATTACCAATCACTTTGATAAAGTCGCATGGCTCAACCCACAACCTGTTGAACACTGGCCGTACTATCAATCAATTGATTTTATAAAGCAGCTGATGGATAACAGAATGTACCCGCTGAGTTTAGATGGAATAAGTAACGCGATAAAAGAGCTGAGTTAAAAAAATAAGCCTCCAAATATGGAGGCTTATTTGTAGATTAATAGGAGTAATATTTTCCTTTAACCAAGTCTTTATATATTAGCTCATAAGATTGAGCTTTTGATGACAAATTAACTCTAGGAATATTATAACTTGAAGGATTAACGTTACTTGAAAAACGATAATCCGGCTCAAATGTATTCACTTCATTAATGTCTACATTTCCAGACTCGCTCACGACTAAATCAAATACGTACCACATATCATCAACTCCATCACTTGGTGGAGTAAATATATAACGCCTATCGTTAACGATGAGCTCAACTTTAGCTGTATCAGTATCTATATCAGGAGTTTGAGAATAATTATGTACTTTATAAGTATAAGTGCCAGGTAAAGCAAATTCTGGAATTGAAATGACCTCAGGACCATAGCTTGTCACATCGTCGACATCCAAAAACATAACGACATCGTTTACAACAATTTCTCTATTTATATAATAAATGTGAAACTGCCCACCATCACTATTTGATGGGCCCCATAAATGAGAGTCCAAATCTGAAGGAGTTAAACCCCAATTTAACTTTATTCTTGTAAGCGCTTCATTTAAAACGATGCACTCGCCTAAGTTTAAATCTACATCTGTTGTTTCTATAGAAGAAGTTCGACTTTGAGCACCAACTGTAGATGAAATTAAAACAGTACTATTCATTTTAGTAGGTATCGAAAACATACCATTTTCGTCTGTTACTGCCGAAGACGAGCCTATATAGTCACGCCCCTCTGAGTTTACCTGCGCTCCTGCAATACGGTTTTGCTCTTCATCTTCAATACAGCCATTTATAAATACTGTATCGTAGATTCTATCTGCATTCCACGTTGTAAAATGAGACACCATACCCGTATAGAAGTTACCTTGAGAGTTTGATATTAATTCAGCTTCACCTTCTTCAGCCCAAAACCCAGTATTCTCATTAAAGTAATATAATGGGATTGTCGGCTCAAGTTGCCCTACAGCTGGGATATTAATTTTAGCTTGTGCATTTTCTATTAAATTAAGATCCAATCCATCAGTATCTTTAAACGTAACTGTAATTGCACCAAATGATTCTATTGGTTTGATCTCTCCGTTTTCACTTTTAGTAATCATATCGCCTGGCATAAGATTAATATCTATCGCTGGATTTATGATAGTTAACTCGGCATTCACAATCCCTGTGACCAATGTACCATCTGGTCTTACCAAACTATTAGCTGGTAATTCAACTAAAACAGTATCCTCTACCGAAAGCTGCGTCTCTACTGTTGGGTCAAATGACAGTTCTGCATGAACAGGTTGCAGTAATATATTGTTGGCTAAGTTTATTTGGTTTTCGTTTAAACCAATACCCATCTCAGCAAAGCCTTCAGCATCACTGATAACAGACATACGGGATGTCATATCTATATCTTGTACAGAAAATGAAACGATACCATCTTGATTAGATACTGCCTCGTCAACGATTTCATCTCCATTTGTTAAATAAGCTGTCGCATTTTCAATCACATCTTCAGTGTAATAGTTTTTAATCACCGCTGAAATATTTAAAAAGTATTGCTCGTCAAGTGTAAACGATGTTGTCGAAGGGACAGAACCATCTTCTCCACCATCGCTTACACTAACTGTCACTACGTAGGAAGACGTTTCAGAAGCGCTAGCTGCATATGTCAATAAGCCTGTTTGATCAATATTCATACCTTCAGGCGCTGAGGTTAGAGTAAAGTTTAGATCACCGTACTCAGCAGTATCATCAGGGTCGGTTACATTAATTTGAAAAGTAAAATTATCTCCGCTTTTAACCACCTGATTTGCTACTTCAGTTAGTACCGGTGAATCATTTACAGGGGTAACTTCAATCTCAAAAGACTGCAATACGCTATCATTTACACCATCATTTACTGCTGCAACTACATTTCCTGAGCTTACTACTCCTTCAGTGGGTACCCACTGAATAGAACCATCACTAGAAATAGTCATACCCTCAGGGGCAGAATTCAATGAATAAGTTAAATTACTGTCATCATCTTGTACTACTAAGTCATAGGTATATTGTGTATCTTCTGTTGCCGTAATAACAGCCTGAGAGGTGATAACTGGTACGCTATTTACACCTACAACCGCCGTTTCACTGTCAGAATCTGATGAGCCACATGCAGTTAATACACTTATAAGAGGTAGAACAAGGAGAGGTTTAAGTTTAAATTGATTTTCCATTATATTTCCCTATATTTATCAACGGTTAGAATAATAAGTATAAAGCACTAAAAACACAACAAAAATATAACATTTGTAACTAGGTATCTAATCTTTATAATTTTTAAATCTAACACTAACCATGGATTCATGTTTAATTTAGACTAATAAATAGAAAGATTAAAATCAGCTATTAGAAAGATAAGAATTTAAATTTTTACTATTTTCATAACTGTTTATACGAGCACGTATGGCAAGACAATGCGCGGCGCCACTCAAACTCACCGACACCATGACGCTGATTAATAAATTTACCAGCGACTACAAAGTAATTTTTGTGGACGATGCTACTATGGGCCCATACGAAATAGCCTACCCCGGCGGCTCGGTAGAGCACTACAATGAAGAGCCCGGCAGTGCATGGTTACAACGAATTACCAATCACTTCGATAAAGTAGCCTGGCTCAACCCACAACCGGTTGAACACTGGCCGTACTATCAATCAATTGATTTTATAAAGCAGCTGATGGACAACAGAATGTACCCGCTGAGTTTAGATGGAATAAGTAACGCGATAAAAGAGCTGAGTTAGAAATTAATTTACCTCAGCTCAGCGCTAGCGGCGGGGCTTCAGGCGTGAACCTATAGCGTTGTTGGGTGACGCCTTTGGCTTAACCAACCTACCTTTGACGTAGGTCGGATAAGTGGCGAAGCCACGCCATCCGACAAAAATGATGAATTAACTAGAAACAACCCGACTTACAGAGTTAATGGAAAATATAAAAAATTCAGCAATATTTATTATTACTTGTTAATAAACTTACACATTCCAAACCCTAAACTATCGCCATCGCGTTTTACATAACCATATTGTGTATAAAATCTTTCTTTACCGTGAGCACTTAATAAAGCGATTGTAGCGCCATTAGGGCTGGTGCTGCTTAGGTAGTTTTCAATGTGGGTCATTACTAAATGACCAATGCCTTGTTTTTGATAGCTTGGCGCAACAATTATATCTTGAATATAAAAATACATTGCGCCATCACCAACCACTCTGCCAGTGCCTATCAACTTACCCGTGTCGTATACAGTGACCCAAAACAATGAGTTTTCGATGCTTGCTTTTAATGTTTTATCGTCAGGGTTTTGCCACTTTACTTGTGTACGTAAATTAGCAAATTCATCCTGTGCTGGAGCTTTCAGTTCAACGTTATAAACCATAATATCCCCTACTCACTTTAAAGCACTTTACTCATAAACAAGCTATACGGATCTTGCTCATAATTCCCAAATGGTTCGCATTTTTTAAAACCAAACTGAGTGTAAAGCTTTTGCGCGGGTAAAAACGCCTTTGCAGTGCCTGTTTCTAAACTTAACTTTTTATACCCTAGCAGTGTTGCTTGCTCAATAATATGCGTGAGTAACTTAGCGGCTATGCCTTGGCGTAAATAGTTGCTTGAGGTGCGCATTGATTTAATTTCGCCATGCGTTGTATTTAGTGCTTTTAAAGCACCAACACCCGCTAAATTATTATCAATCCATAAGCTATAAAAAGTTATATCAGGCTTTGTGAGTTTAGTTACATCCAGCGCATGTACGCTTTCAACAGGTGAGTGTTTTAGCATATCGTTATGATGCGCTTGTAGTAACTTTATAATGTGTGGGTTTGAAAGCGCGTCTGTTCTAATATCCATTTACACCCCATTTAATCCTTGAATTTAATGCTTTAGGGCTTTAATTAAA